>CAIRBY010000311.1 GCA_903876865.1 uncultured Acidobacteriia bacterium | reverse complement strand
AGTGCAACGGACTGGCTTGGCGTGAGAGTGTCTCGGCGGGCGAGGAAAGGCAAGGGTCACGCAAAGGCGCTAAGGCGCAAAGCGAGTGCAACGGACTGGCTTGGCGTGAGAGTGTCTCGGCGGGACACGATACGGTTGTGATGCGAAGAAAAGACTGATTAGTGGGACAGGCCGGGAGGCCTGTCCTACGTTATTTCACGAGGGTGGCGGATTTGGTGGCGAACTCGAGGACCCAGGTGGGGAAGATGCCGAGGATCAGGGTGCCGAGGGCGGGCAGGAGGAGGGCGAGGCCGAGGCTGGGGGCCAGGGGTTCGGAGGCTTCCACGGCTTCACCGGGTTCGTGCATGTACATCATGACGAGGATGCGCAGGTAGTAGTACGCCGCGACGGCGGAATTCAGGAGGCCGAGGATGGTGAGCCAGACCAGGTGGCTATCGAGGGCTGCCTTGAAGATGTAGAACTTGCCGAAGAAGCCGCCGGTGAGGGGCACGCCGATCAGGGAGAGCAGGAAGATGGTGAAGAGGGCGGCGGCGAAGGGTTGCTTACGGCCGAGGCCCTTGAAATCTTCGATGCTCTGGAAGCGCTCGCCCTTGCCCGTGAGGACGCTGACGGCGCAGAAGGCGCCGACGTTCATGCAGGCATAGGAGGCGAGATAGAACATGGCGGCGGCGGTGCCGGTTTCGCTGCGGGCGGTGAGGGCGACGAGGACATAGCCGGCGTGGGCGATGGAGCTATAGGCCAGCATGCGCTTGATATTGGTCTGCAGGAGCGCGGCGAAGTTGCCGATGCACATGGAGGCGAGGGCGCAGGCCCACACGAGCGGTTCCCAGCGGCTGCCGATGGGTTCGAAGGCGACGACGAAGATGCGCAGGAAGATGGCGAAGGCGGCGGCTTTGGGTCCGGCGCTGAGGAAGGCGGAGACGGGAGTGGGCGCGCCCTGGTAAACGTCCGGGGCCCAGATCTGGAAGGGCGCGGCGGAGACCTTGAAGGCGAGGCCGACGAACATGAGGGCGGCGGCGACGGCGATGAAGGTGGGGTCTGGAGTCTGCGGGGTATGGCTGAGGATGGAGGCGCGGACGAGCGTGAGGTTGACGCTGCCGGTGACGCCATAGATGATGGCGACGCCATAGAGGAAGAAGCCGGTGGCGAAGCTGCCGAGCAGGAAATATTTGAGCGCGGATTCGTTGCAGCGCTTATCGTCGCGGAGGTAGCCGGCGAGGATGTAGGAGGCGATGGACGAAATCTCGAGGCCGATGAAGACCATGATGAGATCGTTGGAGGCGGCCATGAGGCACTGCCCGGCGACGGAGAAGAGCAGGAGCGCGTGGAATTCGCTGGTCTCGGCGTGCTGCTGGGAGAGGAAGCGGTAGGAGGGGAGGACGGTGAGGATGCCGACGCCGATGACGACGACGCGGAAGAAGGTCGCGAAGCCATCGACGACGAGCATGCCGCCAAAGGCGGGTCCGCCGATGGAATAGGCATAGACGCTGGCGGCGAGGGCGGCGAGCAGCGAGAGGATGCTGAGGTGGCCGAAGGCGTAGGAGGAGCGCTTGTGGAGAACGGGATCGAGCACCATGAGGGCGGTGCCCATCACGGTGAGGATGATTTCGGGCAGGAAGCGCAGCGCGTCCTGCGGATTGAAGGCAGGACTAACGAACATGGGCGACCTCCGCGGAGGGATTGTGAACTGGTAGTTGCACGCGGGTGGGTACGTTCTTGGTGGTCTGATCGAGCACGAGGGCGGTGGTTTTCCCGACCGGTGCGAGGAAGCTTTGGGAGTAGATGCCCATCCAGACCATCATGACGATGAGGGGGAGGATGGCGGCCCATTCGCGGGGGCTGAGATCGGGGACGTGGGCGCGGACTTCATGGGCGGTTTCGCCGTAGAAGACGCGCTGGTACATCCAGAGCATGTAGCAGGCGGAGAGGATGACGCCGAGCGAGGCCCAGACGGCCCAGCTGAAGTTGGCGATGGCGGCTCCCTGCAGGACCAGGAACTCGCCGACGAAGTTATTGAGCGTGGGCAGGCCGATGCTGGCGAGGGTGGTGATGAGGAAGGCGGTGGAGAGCCAGGGGGCGACGGTGGCGACCCCGCCGTAATCGGAGATTTCGAGAGAGTGGCGGCGCTCGTAGAGGATGCCCACGATGAGGAAGAGCGCGCCGGTAGAGACGCCGTGGTTGAGCATCTGGTAGACCGCGCCATCGAGCCCGGGCTGGGTGAAGGTGAAGATGCCGAGCACGACGAAGCCGAGGTGGGCGACGGAGGTGTAGGCGACCAACTTCTTCATGTTGGGCTGGACGAGCGCGACGAGCGAGCCATAGATGATGCCGATGATGGCGAGGATGCAGATCCAGGGGGCGCAGGCGCGCGCGGCGCTGGGGAAGAGGGGCAGACAGAAGTGGAAGAGTCCGTAGGTGCCCATCTTCAGCATGACGCCGGCGAGCATGATGGAGCCGGCGGTGGGCGCTTCCACGTGCGCATCGGGCAGCCAGGTGTGGAGCGGGAAGAGCGGCACCTTGATGGCGAAGGCGACGAAGAAGGCGAGGAAGAGGATCAGCTGCTCCTGCGGCGGGAAGACGAGGCGTCCGCTGGCGAGCATGGAGAGGATCGCGGGGTAGCTGAAGGTCGCGGTCTTGTTGTAGATGAAAATGATGGCGGCGAGCATCAGCACGGAGCCGGCCATGGTGAAGAGGAAGAATTTGACGGCGGCGTAGATGCGGCGGCCGTGGCCCCAGATTCCGATTAGGAAATACATGGGCACGAGGCAGACTTCCCAGAAGACGTAGAAGAGGAAGAGGTCCTGAGCGAGGAAGACGCCGATCAGACCGAATTCGAGGAGCAGGAGGAAGGCGTAGAATTCCTTGGCGCGATCTTTGATGGCGTTCCAGGAGACGAGCACGCAGATGGGCGTGAGGAAGGTGGACAGCAGGATGAGCCAGAGGCTGACGCCGTTGACGGAGATGGCGAAGTGGATGTTGGGGGTGCCGATCCAGGGCACGTCGGTGACGAACTGCTCGGAGGAGAGCGCCGGGTTGAAGTAGGCGAGCAGACCGAGCGAGGCGACGAAGATCCCGAGGGAACTGACGAGGGCCCAGAGGCGGCTGGCGCGCTCTTCGGTGGAGCGCGGAATGGCGAGCGCCAGAATGAAGGCGGCCAGGGGAAGGAAGAGAACGGTGAGGAGCAGGTTCATCGCGGAAGACCTCCAAAGAGGCCCATGGCCACGATCAGGACGACGCCGCCGAACAGGATCCAGGAGGCGTAACTGCGGATACTGCCGGATTGGAGCAGGCGGAGGATGCCGCCGACATCGCGGCAGCGGGAGGCGATGCCGTTGGCGAGGCCATCGATGACGCCGGAATCGATGCCCTTCCAGAGGACGATGCGCGACCCACCGAGGATCGGGTTGACGACGGTGGCGTCATAGATCTCATCGACGAAGTACTTGTTGTAGATGAGGCGGTAGGGCGCGGAGAAGGTGCGGGCGAGGGAATCGGCCATGCCGGTTTTGGCGAGGTACATGATGTACGCGATCGCGATGCCGGAGAGTCCGGCGGCGACGGAGATGTACATGAGCATGGGATTTTCGACCTCGGCTTCGGCCGGGAAGGAGGCTTTGAGGAACTCGGGGATCTTGAAGAGCATGCCGCCGAAGAGGGAGAGGGCGGCGAGGATGGCGAGCGGGACCCACATGACGGCGGGCGATTCATGCGGATGGGCCTTGCCGCGGTAGGCGCCGAAGAAGGTCATGAACATGGCGCGCGAAACATAGAACGCGGTGAGGCCGGCGGTGAGGACGCCGATCCAATAGATGGCCGGGGAGTGCTGGTAGGCCGCGAGCAGAATGGCGTCTTTACTGAAGAAGCCGGAGAAGGGCGGGATGCCGGAGATGGCGACCCAGGCGCAACACATGGTCCAGAAGGTGATGGGGATCTTCTTGCGCAGTCCGCCCATGTTGCGCATGTCCTGTTCCCCGGAGAGGGCGTGGATGACGGAGCCGGCGCCGAGGAAGAGGAGGGCCTTGAAGAAAGCGTGGGTCATGAGGTGATAGACACCGGCGGAGAATGCGCCGCTGCCGACACCGACGAACATGTAGCCGAGTTGGGAAACAGTGGAGTAGGCAAAGACCTTCTTGATGTCGGTTTGGGCGAGGCCGATGGTGGCGGCCATGAAGGCGGTGGCAATGCCGACGATGGCGATGACATCCATCGCGCCGGGGGCGTGGGTATAGATGACCCACGAGCGGGCGGTCATATAGACGCCGGCGGTGACCATGGTGGCGGCGTGGATGAGGGCGGAGACGGGGGTGGGGCCGGCCATGGCGTCGGGCAGCCAGATGTAGAGGGGGATCTGGGCGGACTTGCCGCAGGCGCCGACCATGAGCAGGAGGCCGATGGTGGTGAGGACCCATTCGGGGGCGGAGGCGGCCTGATGGAAGACCTTGTCGAAATCGAGGGAACCGAAGTTGATGAAGATGTAGAACATCGCCAGCGAGAAGCCGAAATCGCCGATGCGGTTGACGATGAAGGCCTTGTTGCCGGCGGTGGTGGCGAACTTCTTATCGAAGTAGAAGCCGATCAGCAGGTAGCTGCAGAGACCGACGCCTTCCCAGCCGACGAAGAGGAGCAGGTAGCTGGCGCCGAGGACGAGCACCAGCATGAAGAACATGAAGAGGTTGAGATAGGCGAAGAAGCGGTAGTAGCCGCCGAAGTTTGGCCCATGTTCATGGGCCATGTAGCCTATGGAATAGATGTGAATGAGCGAGCCGATGCCGGTGACGACGAAGAGCATCACGACGGTGAGGCGGTCGATGGCGAAATCGCAGCCGATGTTGATGTAGTGATTGCCACCGGGGACGCCGCTCTGAATCCACGTGAAGTAATGTTCCAGGTGGGCGGTGTTGAGATCGCCGAGAGCGAGCACGGTCTTCAGCACCCAGAGAAAAGAGAGCAGCACGCTACCGATGGCAACGGTATTGACGAGGCTTTTGGAGAATCGCCGGCCGAAGATGCCGTTGATCAGAAAGCCCGCCAGCGGGAAAGTTGGTATGAGCCAGAGTTGCATCAGTTCGGTCTTAATTCTTCATCGAATTCACATCATCAATGTTGAGGGTCGAACGGTTTTTGAAGACCGTCAGGATGATGGCTAAGCCTACCGCGGCTTCGGCGGCCGCGACCACCATCACGAAGAACGTGAAGAGATGGCCGGCGACTTCCTTGTGCTGGTAGGAGAATGTCACAAAACTCAGGTTGACGGCGTTGAGCATCAGTTCGATGGACATGAACACCGTAATGATATTGCGCCGGAACAGGAAGCCGGCGACGCCGAGGGCGAAGAGGATCGCGCTCAGGGTAAGGAACCAGGAAATCGGGACCGCGGTCATCATTATTCGATTTCCTTTCTCGCCAGCACGATGGCGCCGACGATGGCGACGAGGATCAGAACGGAAGTGACTTCAAAGGGTAACAGGTAGGTGGTAAAGAGCGCTTCGCCGATTTCGCGGGGGCCGCCTTTGGTGAAGCCGCCGAAGGTGACCATGGTATTGGCCGGGAAGAGGCGCTGCACGTAGTAGGCGGTGAGACCGAGGAAAACGACGAGAAGGGGCGCGCCGGGGATGAGGTAGCTGCGTCCCTTTTTGGTTTCGGCGCCGGCATTGAGGAGCATGATGACGAAGACGAAGAGCACCATGATGGCGCCGGCATAGACGATGACCTGAGCGGCGGCGATGAATTCCGCGCCGAGCAGCAGGTAGAGGATGGCGAGAGAGCCCATGACCCCGACCAGCGAGAGGGCGCTCGAAATGGGGTGCGTCTGCACGACCACATTGATGGCGCAGACGACGGCGATGAGCGCGAAGATGAGAAACAGAATGACGTCCATTACAGTGTCGGCCTCATTTGGTTTGGCTTCATTTGGCAAACCATGCGACCAGGAATGCGGTCACGAGCAAGTTGAGCATGGCGACCGGGAAGAGGAATTTCCAGGTAAAGCCCATGAGTTGGTCATAGCGGAAGCGCGGCAGTGTGGCGCGGATCCACATAAACAGGAAGAGAATGCCGCCGGTTTTGGCGGAAAACCAGAAGAGCGGAAGGAGCCAGCCCTGGACCATGGGGAGCAGGAAGATGGCGGCGATGACGACGAAGATGGCGCCGAAGGCGGGGAAGGTGAGCTTATCGCGTTTGCGGTGGGCGTTGGCGCCGTGATAGAAGAGGACGGCTGCGGCGATGCCGAAGATGGCGGCGGGCACGAGGCTGGAGCCGTATTCGGCGGACCAGGGCGCTTTCCAGCCACCGAGGAAGAGCAGCGTCGCCATGGCGCTGACGGTGATCATATTGGCGTATTCCGCCATGAAGAAGCTGGCGAACTTCATGCTGCTGTATTCGGTATGGAAGCCGGCGACGAGTTCGTTTTCGGCTTCGGGCAGATCGAACGGCACGCGGTTGGTTTCGGCGAAGGCGGCGATGATGAAGATGATGAAGCTGACGATCTGTCCGCCGCCGAGGATATTCCAGTTGAGGATGCTGCCGCTCTGCGCTTCCACCAGGTTGCGGAGGCTGAGGGTGTTGGAGATCAGCAGGGGCGCGGCGATGGCGAGCGACATGGGCAGCTCGTAGCTGATCATCTGGGCGGAGGAGCGGAGACCGCCGATCAGGGAGTACTTGTTGTTGGAAGCCCAGCCGGCGAGCGCGATGCCATAGACGCCCATGGAAGAGGCGGCGAGGATGAAGAGGACGCCGATGTTGAGGTCCGTCATCTGCATGAAGGTCTTGACGGGACCGACGGTGATTTCGGGGCCGAAGGGGATGACGGAGATGGAGAGCAGCGCCATGGTGATGGCGAGGAAGGGCGCGGCGAGGTAGGGAAGCTTGTTCACGTAGGGCGGAACGAGATCTTCCTTGGTGATCAGCTTGATCACGTCGGCGAGCGGTTGCAGGAGGCCGTGGGGGCCTACGCGGTAGGGGCCGGGGCGCACCTGCACGTGCGCGATGACCTTCCGCTCGACCCACTGGAGGTAGGCGAGGGTGGTCATGAGGACCCCGAAAATCACCGCGGCCTTGATCAGGCTGATGACAATGAACGAGTCGAGTAGCTCCATTTAGCGGCTCAAGCGGTTTTCCAACACGGAGTTCAGTACCTTAGAATAGCGCCCAAGAGTTCCGGACGCGAATAGACCATTATGGTCTGATTGCACCAGATCGAGGCGGGTATCGACGGGAATGCGCCCGTTGACCGGCAGCGTCTGTGCGGCCCCACCCGTGGCAAGCACGGGCAGTGGCACATCGTAAGCGTGGACCGTTTTGCGAATCTCGGCGAAGACGGTTTCCGCGACCCAGGGGCCGAGGAGGGGGGCGGCGCCCATTTCACGCGCCAGGAAGCCCATGATTTCGAGATCGGTTTTGGCGCCCATGGTGCTGACGGCCTGGGTGAGGCGCTGCACTTCACCGGTGGTATTGGTGACGGTGCCGCTCTTTTCGTAAGCCGAGGCAGCGGGGAGGACGACATCCGCCTGTTGGGCGGTTTCGGTAAGGAAGAGATCCTGGACGACGAGGAAGCCGGCCTTCTTTTGACCCTTGAGGGGATTGGCGCCGACGACCCAGAGGACATCGAGCGTGGCGGCGAGCATCTCATCGATGTGGAGTCCGGTAGCGCCGCTGGGGGTGTAGCCGGGGAGCAGTTCGGGGGTGAGGCCCATATCCACGGCGCCGCGCGAGTTGGCGTAATCGAGGAGGCAGATGAATTTGACAGGGATGGCGAGCGACTCGGCGAACTCGACGAGCTGGCGGAGGTCTGCGCCCTTGTAGGAATCGTCGAAGAGGATAACGAGTTCGGATTCGGCCTTGAGCTTGCCGGCGAGGGAGGCGTAATCGCGGCCGCGGACTTTGGCGGCGGCGTAGTTGTCTTCGCGGACCGGCTTTTCGGTGACGACGTAGACTTTGGCCTGGTGGTGGCGGTAGTTGGCGCGCACCTGATAGCTGAGCAGGGGATGCTCGAGCGCGAGATCCGCGCCGAGGACAAGGACTGCCTTGCTTTGGTAGAGATCGGCGACTGTGCCGAGTTTGGAAGTCTTGCCGCTGAGCGAATCGAGAAGCGTGACCACATCGCCGGTGCGCTGGTGATCGACGTTGTTCGTCTTCAGCACCTGGCGGGCGAACTTCTGGAGGTAGAAGTTCTCTTCGTTGCTGGTGTGGTTGCTGCCGATGACGCCGAAGGAGCCGTTGGAGGCGACGGTGTCTTTGAATTTCTGAGCGACGGTTTCGAGGGCTTTGGACCAGGAGACTTCTTCGAGCTTGCCGTTGATGCGGACCATGGGGGCCTGGAGGCGCTCGGGGTGGTCGTAGAAATCGAAGGCGTAGCGGCCCTTGACGCAGAGGAACTCGCCGTTGATGCCGGAGCGGTCGCGGTTGTTGCCGCGGAGGATGCGATCGTTGCGGGTGCCGAGGGTGGTCTTGCAGCCATCGCCGCAGTGGGTGCAGATGGTGCCGACGTGGGTCATTTCCCAGGGGCGGGTCTGGTAGCGGTCGATGCCGCTGGTGAGCGCGCCGACGGGGCAGATATCGATGCAGGCGCCGCACTCATCGCACTCGAGGTGATCGCCGTGATTGGGGCCGATTTCGCTGACGACGCCGCGGTTGATGACGCCGAGGGCGCCGACGCCCATGCCTTCATTGCAGGTGCGGACGCAGCGGAAGCAGAGAATGCAGCGCGGGGCATCGAAGAAGACGACGGGTGAGAATTGCTTCTCCGGGGTGTGCACCTTCTCTTCGGTATAGCGGCTTTCGCCGGCGCCATAGCGGAAGACCATGTCCTGGAGTTCGCATTCGCCGCCCTTATCGCAGACGGGGCAATCGAGGGGATGGTTGGTGAGGAGGAATTCGAGGGTGTACTTGCGCGCCTGTTTGACCTGTTCGGTTTCGGTGCGCACGACCATGCCTTCGGAGACGGGGAGGGTACACGCCGTCATCATCTTAGGCATTTTCTCGACTTCCACGAGGCACATGCGGCAGGCGGCGGCAAGGCTGAGGCCTTCGTAGTAGCAGAAGGCGGGGATTTCGATGCCCACGGTCTTTGCGGCATCGATCACGAGCGTCTGCGGAGGGACCTGCACCGCGCGGCCGTCAATAGTGAGATTTACCAAGTCAGCCATTTAAACCGTTACCATGGTGCCGCTGTGCTCGTAGGGGCACGGCTTGCCGTTGAGGTGATCTTCGAATTCGTGGCGGAACTTCTCCACGATGGAGAGGGTGGGCATGGCGGCGGCATCGCCGAGCGGGCAGAAGGTGCGGCCCAGCATGTTTTTGGCGATGTCCCCGATTAAGACGATGTCGTTGCGTGTGCCGCCGCCTTCATGGAAGCGGGTGAGAATTTTCTTGAGCCAGGTTGTACCCTCGCGGCAGGGGATGCACCAGCCGCAGCTTTCATGCGAGTAGAAGCGCATGATGCGGAGGGCGGCTTTGACCATGCAGGTCTGATCGTCAATGATGATGACGCCGCCGGAACCGAGCATGGTTTTGCGGGAGGCCATGGAATCGTAGTCCATGGTTGCGCCTTCGACTTCCTCGGCGGTGAGGACGGGGCAGGAGGAGCCGCCGGGGATAAAGGCTTTGAGTTTGCGTCCGTTGCGGATGCCGCCGCCGACCTCTTCGATCATCTGCTTGACGGGGAAGCCGATTTTGAGTTCGTAGACGCCGGGGCGATTGACGTGCCCGGTGAGGCAGGTCATTTTGGTGCCGCCGGACTTGGGAATGCCGAGGGCCGCGAAGGCGGCGCCGCCATCCCGAATGATCGCGGGCACGGCGCAGTAGGTCTCGACGTTATTCAAAATGGTGGGGCACTGGAAGGCGCCGACGACGGCGGGAAACGGGGGACGGATGCGGGGCACGCCGCGCTTGCCTTCGAGGGATTCGAGCAGGGCGGATTCCTCGCCGCATTCGTAGGCGCCGGCGCCGGTGTGCACGTAGAGATCGAAATCGAAGCCGGTGCCCTGGATATTTTTGCCGAGCCAGCCTTTGGCATAGGCCTCATCGATGGCCTTTTCCATGACCTCGATGATGTAGCGGTACTCGCCGCGGATGTAGACGTAGCCGGCGTGGGCATCGACGGAGAGGCCGGCGATGAGGACGCCTTCGATCAACTGGTGGGGATCGTTCTCAATGAGGACGCGATCTTTGCAGGTGCCGGGTTCGCTTTCATCGCCATTGACGACGATGTACTTGGGTTTGGGCGACGTGCGGGGGACGAAGCTCCACTTCATGCCGGTGGGGAAGCCCGCGCCGCCGCGACCGCGGAGGTTGGAGGTTTTGACTTCGCCGATGATTTCATCGGGCGTCATCTTCGACGCCTTGAGGAAGGCCTGGTAGCCTTCGTGGGCGAGGTAGGTATCGATCGACGCGGAGTTCGGCAGACCGAAGCGGCGCGTCAGCACCTTGGTTTCAAGCGGACTGGGTTCGTTGAAAAGCATCGGGCTCATTCCTTAAACCGGCTTCTTCTTCAGACCGGCTTTTTCTTCAGACGGTCCAGGATCTCGTCGAGTTTGGCGGGCGTGACGTGGTGGTGAAAATCGTAATTCACCTGAATGGCGGGGGCCCAGGAGCAGGCGCCCATGCATTCCACTTCTTCGATGGAGATCTGCCCGTCCGCGGTGACTTCCTTGTGGCCGATGCCGAGTTTCTTGCAGGCGTGTTCGTAGAGTTTGTCGCCATCGTGGAGGAGGCAGCTGATGTTGGTACAGACCTGCACGTGGAATTTCCCCAGCGGCTTGCGGTGCAGCATGGAGTAATAAGACATGACCTCGTTGACCTGCAACGGGGTGGTGCCGGTGCGCGCCGCGACTTCCGTGATGAGCTCGTCGGTGACAGAGCCGATTTCATCCTGGGCGTACATGAGCATGGGGATCATCGCCGAGCGCTGCCGACCGGGCGGGTAGCTCTTCAGGAGTTTTTCAAACCTGGCTTCCAATTGGGGAGAAAAAGTCATTACCTATCCGTATCTCCGAGCACGAAATCCATACTGCCGATGGCTGCGATGACATCGGCGATGAGAGTGCCTTCCACCATTCTAGGCACGGCCTGGAGGTTGCCGAAGCTGGGCGTGCGCATGTGCACACGATAGGGCTTGGTGGTGCCTTCGCTGACAATGTAGTAGCCGAGTTCGCCGCGGGGCGATTCGATGACCTGGAAGACTTCGCCCTGGGGAACGCGGAAGCCTTCGGTGACGATCTTGAAATGGTAGATGAGGGCCTCCATCTGGGTCTTCATCTTTTCCCGGTCGGGGAGGACGACGTGGGGCGCATCGGCTTTCCAGGGACCGGCGGGCATGCCTTCGAGGGCCTGCGTAATGATGCGGGTGCTCTGGCGCATCTCTTCGATGCGGACCTGATACCGGGCGAAGACGTCGTTGGCGGTCTGGGTGGGGACTTCGAAATCGAACTTCTCGTAGCTGGAGTAGGGCGCGTCTTTGCGGGTATCGATTTTCAGGCCTGCGCCGCGGAGCATGGGACCGGTGATGCCGAGGTCGAGCATGTCTTCGAGGGAGATGAAGCCGACGCCCTTGGTGCGGCCGAGCCAGATGCGGTTGTTGGTGAGCAGGTTCTCATACTCATCGATGCGGCTGGGGAAGATGGCGAGGAAGCGCTTGACGCGATCCTGCCAGCCGCGGGGCGGTTCGAGGGCGAGTCCGCCGATGCGGAAGTAGCTGGTCATCATGCGCTGGCCGCTGAACATTTCGAAGATCTTGAGGATCTCTTCGCGTTCGCGGAAGCAGTAGAGGAAGACGCTCATGGCGCCGATATCGAGCGCATGGGTGCCGAGCCAGACGAGGTGGCTGTTGAGGCGGGTGAGTTCGGCGAGCAGGACGCGCATCCACTGGGCCTGGGGAGGAATTTCCAGTTGGAGGAGCTTTTCGACGGCGAGGCAATAGCCGAGGTTGTTGGAGAGGGGCGCGAGGTAATCGACGCGGTCCGTGAGGGTGACGGCCTGCTGGTAGTTCTTGACCTCGAATTCCTTCTCAATGCCGGTGTGGAGGAAGCCGATATCGGGGACGCAGGAGGCGATGTTCTCGCCATCGAGTTCGAGGAGGAGGCGGAGCA
Organism: uncultured Acidobacteriia bacterium; assembly: GCA_903876865.1. Classification (GTDB taxonomy): domain Bacteria; phylum Acidobacteriota; class Terriglobia; order Bryobacterales; family Bryobacteraceae; genus Solibacter. The sequence goes on along the minus strand of CAIRBY010000311.1, from coordinate 4,040 downwards.
CGCCGTGGGTGGAGGGGTGCTGCGGGCCCATGTTGAGGACCATGCGGCGGCCGCCGGTGGCTGCCTGCTGTTCTTCGGTTTCGGCTAACAATTCAGGAACGCCCAGGTCGCTCATGATTAAACCCTCGTCCCCGTGATGGGATAGTCTTTGCGGAGCGGATGGCCTTCCCAATCGTCCGGCATGAGGATGCGGCGGAGGTCGGGGTGGTTGGTGAAGCGGACGCCGAAGAGATCGAAGACTTCGCGTTCATACCAGTTGGCGCTGCGCCAGACGCCGGTGACGGATTCGATGACGGGGTCTGCGCCGGAGATGCGGGCCTTGAGGCGGAGGCGTTCGTTGCGGTCGATGGAATGGAGGTGGTAGACCAGTTCAAAGCGCGGTTCGGCGGGGAAGCGATCGACGGCGGTGACGGTGCTGAGGCGGATGAATTTCTGATCGTACTTGAGGAAGCCGCAGACGCTGGAGATTTTGGAGGCGAGGATTTCGAGGGTGAGTTCGGAGAACTCGAATTTGCCGCCGGTAACGGCGTCGGCATCGAAGGCTTCGACGGCGGCGGCGACGGGATACTCTTTGAGGTTGTCAGGTAACATTAGTGCCTACTCTGGCGTACGAACTCTAGCGTGCGTACTCGGGTCAAACTTCTCTATTTGCGTGCGCTGCGATCCGTCTCAGCCCAATCGAGGGCGCCCTTCTTCCAGATGTAGAAGAAGCCGGCGAGGACCAGCACGACGAAGATCAGCATCTCAAAAAAGCCGAACATTTTCAGATCGCGGTAAACCACGACCCAAGGGTAGAGGAAGATGGCTTCAATATCGAATAGGATGAAGAGCATTCCGACGAGATAGAATTTCACACTGAAGCGATGGCGGGCATCGCCGGTGGGGACGATGCCGGATTCGTAGGGCATATCCTTCACGCGGTTGCGGATCTTCTTGCCGAGCAGATACGAGACGGTCAGGAGCCCGGCGGCCAACCCCATTGCGATCACCGCCTGCAACAGGATAGGGAAATACAACTCAGTGTAGGACTTAGGCATGCGTGTTCCGCTTCTGGACTGGGGTCAAATTTGACTATAATGGTTTGAAAACAGGGGTGTCAACCAAGCATGATGGAGATTCTGGTTAACGGAGAGCGACAAAGCACCCTGGACGGGCAGACGATTCTTGGTCTGCTGGAGCAATTGCAACTGGAACCGGCACGGGTGGCGGTGGAACTGGACCGCCGGATTGTGAAGCAGCCGGAGTGGCCGGGAACGGTGTTGCGGCCGGGCGCACAGGTAGAGATCGTGCAATTTGTGGGCGGCGGATAGGGCAGACGTTTTGATGAACCGTCCGACTTGGCCACCGCCCGGGATTTTAAGAAAAATAAGCAAGAGACAGGCCACGAAAGACGCTGGCCTGTCCTACTTATGCGAAGCTGCGGATGGCGGCGGCTTCGTCTTCGTGGACTTCGAACACGGTGTAGAGTTTGGTGATCTGCAACAGATCTTTGACCCGCTTGTTGAGGTTCAACAACTTCAACGCGCCGCCGCTATTGGTCACGGTGGTGAATCCGGAGACGAGTTCACCGATCCCCGAGCTATCGATGTAGGAGACTTCGCCCAGGTTGAGCAGAACTTTCTTCTGGCTCTTACCGACTAAATCCCGCATCAAATCGCGCAGAGCGCTGGAACCTTCGCCGAGCGTAATTCGCCCTGCTACGTCCACGACTGTCACGTCACCCACCTGCCGAGTTGTCAACTTTACGCTCACTGATTTTGCCTCCTAGCAGAAAACACAGAATCTATTTAGACACCAGATGCTTGACTAAAGTTACTTCGGTCCCGCCGGATTCCAGGCGCCGCAACTGGAAATCGTCCATAAAGGACCGCATGAGAAAAATTCCCCGTCCGGAAGTGCGGAGCAGGTTTTCGGGAGCCAGCGGATCGGGAACGGACTCCATATCGAAGCCCTCGCCCTGGTCCGCGACCAGCACGGTAAACGTCTTGCCATCCGCTGTGACCACAAAACGCACCTTTTTATGGGTGTTATAGCGGTTCCCATGGACGACGGCATTGACCACGGATTCGCGAACGGCCATGCCGATTTTCATGAGATCTTCGTCGTCCAGACCGGCGCGCTGGGCGATGCCGAGGGCAAGTTCTTCGGCGCTATCGACATTTTCCAACGTCGAATCCAGAAATTTTTCGACTGTTTCCGGGGCGTGTCCGGCGTTTTCCTGCATACGGATCCCTGCCTTGGTGCGAGGCCAAAGCGAATCGACAGAATAAAGGACCGGAGATGGGAAAGTCAAGGCGAGGCCTTTGGTAACGGAAGTGTGGCGCGGTTGTAACGGGGCGCGGCAGCGCGTCACATGGGCAATTGGGTGCTGAGCGCGGGGTAGATGGTCTGGGCGAACTCGACGGCGGTGCGGGTGGCGGTGGCAGTATCGCCGGCACGGACGGGGATGACGATCTTCACGAGGGCGCTATCGCTGCGGTGGTAGCGGATGGAATCGGCGATGAGCCAGAATTTGGCGGCGAATTCGCCCGCGATGACGCGGTTGTGGCTCTGATACCAGTAGAGGACGACGCTCTTCTCATCGCCGCGGGCGACTAGATAGTGGTTGGCGACGATGGGGGCGGGGCGGCCGGGAACGGTGATTTGGATATTGTCGGTTTCGATGGGTTCCCAGCCGGAACCGGGCAGGCAGTTCTTGGGGGAGTGGGGCGCCTGGCCGTAGCGCTGGGTTTTGAAGAAGCCGACGAAGAGGAAGGCGGCGGCGGTGCGGGACTGATTTTCGTAGACGCGGTTGAGGGTATCGTCTGCCTTGAGAATCTCCTGGATTTCCTTTTCGATGGGGATATCCTGGCGCAGGTTCCACTCGCCCATCTGGGCGGGGAAGAGGGAGAGGGGTTGGACGTGGGGGACGTCTTCCTTGCGCATGGCCGTGGCATAGAAGACGGCTCCCTGCAGGAGGAGGAGCAGGGTGAGAACGCGGGCGTACTTGTTGTTGAGGAAGTTCACGATTGCCTCCGTGCCTGCACGAAGCCGGCTCCGCGCAGCAGCGCCTGGTGCCAGATGATGAGAATGACCATGGCGACCATGTAAATGACCCAGCCTTCGGCTTCATGGAAAAAGCCTTCGGCGAGTTCGGCTTTGATCTGGGTCATGATGCCGGTGATGGTGACGCGGCTGGCGTTGGCGATGATGCAGATAGGAATGGTGGAAAAGAAGAGTACGGTGCGGATCCAGAGTTTCTTCTCAAAGAAGAAGCCGTAGACCAGGGAGAAGAAAGAGAGCGAGAGCAGGGAGCGGATGCCGCTGCATGCCTCCACGACGGAGAGTTTCTGGTTGGGCAATTCGAGGACATTGCCTTCGCGGAGGACGGGGATCTGGAGGATGTTGAGGGCGTCATCGGCCAGTTTGCTGGCGAGGATCTGGAGTTTGAAGGTGGCGGCGCTGTAGATGACGGCGGGGATGGGGATCATGAAGAAGAGCAGGAAGAGAGGGAAGGCGAGTTTCTTCAGGATCTGGGTGCCGCCGAGCATCCAGACGGCGCCAATCAGGGTGAAGAGGAAGGAGACGCGGGCGGTGAACAGTTCGGCGCCGAGGGTGGCGAGCAGGAGCTGAATTCCGCCCCATACGACGAGGATCGCACCCCACCAGTTGGGCTTGGGCGTGAGCGAGAGGAACTCTTCGCGGCGCTGCCAGACCACATAGGCGGCGACAGCGGGTACAAAGAAGCCGTGACCCATGTCCGGGTCTTCGTTCCACTGACCGACCAGATGCTGGAGCACGGGCGCATAGCCGGCGATCATGAGAGCGCCGAACCAGGCGAGCATGGCCCAGGGCATCTTATGGCTTGGCGTGACTTCCACGGGCGGCGTCATACATTCATACAGGGGGACACTTGATTATCATACCAATCCGGGAAAAACGAGCTGGGGGAAGGGGGAGGCGCGGGGTTGGCAGGCGAAAACGCCTGCCCTACAACGGGGGGAACGCGGGGTTGGCAGGCGGTAACGCCTGCCCTACAACAGATCGGAAGAGCGTCGTGT
>CAIRBY010000310.1 GCA_903876865.1 uncultured Acidobacteriia bacterium | reverse complement strand
GCCTTCCTCTTCGCCTACACGATCATGAACGGCCTCTCCGGCCCCATGATCGATCGTCTCGGCACGCGCCTCGGTTATGGCCTCTGCGTCGCGTGGTGGAGCATCGCCGCCGCGCTCCACGCCTTCGCCCGCGGCACACTCTCGCTCGGCATCTTCCGCTTCCTGTTGGGAATCGGCGAGGCCGGCAACTGGCCCGGCGCCGTGAAAGTCGTGGCCGAGTGGTTCCCCGAAAACGAACGCGCGCTCGCCGCCGGGATCTTCAATAGCGGCTCCGCCGTGGGCGCCATTCTCGCACCGCCCATCGTCGCGTTTCTGATTCTGCGCCTGGGATGGCAATCCGCCTTCGCCTTCGTGGGACTCGCCGGCCTGATCTGGCTCGCTTTCTGGTTCACGCTCTATCACACGCCCAAAGCCGCGCCCAACGCGCCTCCGGAGCATGTGATCCCTGTCCGCCAACTCCTGCGCTCGCGCTTTGTCTGGGCCTTCACGCTCTCCAAAGTCTTCATGGACCCGGTCTGGTATTTCTACATCTTCTGGTTCCCTGAATACCTCAAGCACGCGCGTGGCTTCGACCTCGCCAAAATCGGCGCGCTCGGCTGGATCCCCTTCATGGTTGCCGGCTTCGGCAACATCCTCGGAGGCTGGCTCTCCGCCCGCCTGCTCGCCCGCGGCTACGCCCTCCACACCGCGCGCAAACTCGCCGTCACGTTCTTCGCCCTGCTCATGACGTCCGCCATCCCGGCCGTGCTCGCTCGCGACGCGTGGGTCTCCATTGCGTGCGTCTCCATTGCCATGCTCGGCTACACAGGCGGACTCGCCAACATGCTCAGCTTCCCCGCCGACGTCTTCCCCAAATCCGCCGTCGGCAGCGTCTACGGCCTCGCCAGCATGGGCTCCGGCTTCGGCGGTATGCTCTTCACGCTCATCACCGGCGCCGTGGTCGAACGCGCCGGCTACACGCCCGTATTCTTCGGCTTCGCCATCATCCCGCTACTTTGCCCGACGATTCTCTGGCTGGCAAAGGCGGGGCAAGAGAAGCACGCGTTTACTTCGTGATCCCGACCTGCCCCAGCATCCACGCGTATTCGAACGCCTGATCCTTCAGACGGTCGTAGCGCCCGCTCGCCCCGCCGTGTCCAGCCGGCTCCATCTTGATCTTCAGCAGCAGTTGGTGGCTGTCCGTCTTCATCGTACGCAGCCGCGCCACGTACTTCGCCGGCTCCCAATACATCACCTGGCTATCGTTGAAGCTCGTCGTCACCAACATCGCCGGATACGCCCGCTTCTCCAGGTTGTCGTACGGACTGTACGTCTTCATGTAGTCGTAGGCGGCCTTCTCGTTGGGGTTGCCCCACTCCAGATATTCGCCGACCGTCAACGGCAGGGACGCGTCCATCATCGTGTTCATCACGTCCACAAACGGCACCGCGGAGTGCACGGCGCGGAACAGGTCCGGGCGCAGATTCACCACCGCGCCCATCAGCAGTCCACCCGCGCTCCCGCCTTCGATTACCAACCGGTCCTTCGACGTCCACTTCCCGGCGATCAGATACTCCGCGCAGTCGATGAAATCGAAGAATGTGTTTTTCTTCTTCATCAGCATGCCATCTTCGCGCCACTTTTCGCCCATATCATCGCCACCGCGGATGTGGGCGATCGCATACGCCATGCCCCGGTCCAGCAGGCTCAATCGCTGGCTCGAGAACGCCGGCGGAATGCCGAAACCGTACGACCCATAGCCGTACAGGAACAGCGGCCCTTTCCCATCCCGAGCAAAGCCCTTCTTGTAGACGATCGATATGGGGACCTTCACGCCATCCCGCGCCGTCGCCCACAGCCGCTCGCTCGCATATTGCTTCGGGTCGTACCCACCCAGCACTTCCTGCTGTTTCAACAGCGCCGAGTTGCCTGTCTTCGTGTCGTAATCGAAGATGCTCGAAGGTGTGATCAGGCTCTGATAGTTATACCGGTACATCGTCGATTCGTAATCCGGCGTCCCGCCCGGCGATACGGCATAGACAGGTTCGGGAAACGCGATCGCCTTCCACGTCCCGTCATGGAAGTTGTGCACCCTCAACCGCGTCAGGGCCTGCGTCTTTTCGACCACGACCGCGAAGTCCTGGAACAGGTCCAGATCGTCGATCCGAACATCGTCCTGATGGGGCAGGAAGGCCTTCCATCTCTTTCGCGCCGTATCGCCCTCGCCCGCCGTCATCACCGCGAAGTTGATCCCGCTCTGATTGGTGCGGATGTAGAATGTGCCCTCGCGATGGTCCACGTAATACCGGTGCTTCTTCTCGCGCGGCAGAAACACGGCGAACGCCTCGTCCGCTTTGCCCGCCGGGAGAATTCTCGCTTCGCTCGTGTCCTTCGACTCACTCTGCACCACCAGGTACTTCCGGTCCCGCGTCTTGCCGATTTCGATATCGTAAAGCTCGTCCTTCTCCTCGTACAGCAGGTCGGCCTTCGCCGCGCCCAACGCATGCCGCCACAGCTTATCGCTGCGTTTGGTGACCTCGTCCTCCGTGGTCACGAATAACGTGCGATTGTCTGCCGCCCACGCCATGCTGGTCACCCGTTCCATGGCGTCGCCGAGAGTCGCGCCCGTGCGCAGATCCTTCACCTGCAAGCCGTACTGCCGGAACCCCGTCAGATCCAGCGTATACGCCATCAGGTTCTGGTCGTCGCTCATCACCATCGCGCCGAGGCCGATGAACTTCCGGCCCTTGCCCAGTTCATTCAGATCCAGCAGGACTTCCTCTGCCGCCTCCATCGTCCCCTTGCGCCGGCACTGAATCGGGTACTGCTTGCCTTCCTCCGTCCGCGCGTAGTAGAGGTACCCGCCGCGCCGTACGGGCACGCTGAGATCCGTCTGCTGAATTCGCGCAAGCATCTCCGTGTACAACGCATCGCTGAACGGCTGCAAGCCCTTCGTCATCTCCGCCGTGTAGGCGTTCTCTTTCTCCAGATACTCGGTCACTTTGGGAGTGCTCTTCTCCCGCAGCCAGAAGTACGGATCCACCACCACCGCCCCGTGCCGCGTCTCACGGTGATCCACCAGCGGCGCCACCGGAGG
>CAIRBY010000309.1 GCA_903876865.1 uncultured Acidobacteriia bacterium | reverse complement strand
TCGCCCCTCATCGTCGACAAATTTGTCCGCGGCCGCCGCCTCCGCTTTGAGACCCAGGGGACCGGCATGGGGCTCGCGATCGCGAAAGGCATTGTGGAGGCACACGGCGAAAAGATGTGGGTGCAGAGCGAACCTGGTCACGGCACTGAGTTCTATTTCACCCTGCCTGTGGCCCCGGGGCGTGCACGGTGAGCGCGGGCAAAATCCTGGTGGTGGATGACGATCCGCAGATCCGCCGCGTGATGAAGGCCACGCTGGTGGGCCACGGTTACGAAGTGGTGGAAGCGCGCACGGGCGAAGACGCGCTCGAAGTCTTCCCGCGCGAAATGCCGAACCTGGTGCTGCTGGATATGAACATGCCCGGCATCGATGGGCTGGAAACCTGCCGCGCCCTGCGCCTCGGCTCGGAGATCCCCGTGATCATTCTCTCCGTGCGCAACACCGAGAAGGACAAGGTAGCGGCACTCGATGCGGGCGCGGACGATTACGTCACCAAGCCCTTCGGCATCGAGGAATTGCTGGCGCGCATCCGCGCCGCCCTGCGCCGCTCGCCCAGTTCCCCGGAAGGCGGACCGCGCGGCTATTCCGCGTCCGATCTCGAGATCGATTTCGATACCCGCCGCGTCCACGCCAACGGCAGGGATGTGCGCCTCACACCCAAGGAGTTCGAAATGCTGCGCTTCCTGGTGGCGCACAGCGGCCGCCCGGTGACGCACCGCGAGATTCTGCAGGCCGTCTGGGGTCCGGATTACGGCGACGAACCCGAGTACCTGCGCGTCTTCGTCAATCAGCTGCGCAAGAAGATCGAGGCCAATCCGGGCAAGCCGAAGTACATTCTTACCGAGCCCTGGGTGGGCTACCGTTTCGCCGGCGGAGCGTAGTGCTACTCCACGACTAATTCGAAGTGCCGCGCCTTCGGGAGCGCCGCCGCGCGCTGCTCGCGGATCACGTCTGCTTCCAGTTCGTCCAGCGCCGCGAGGGCTGGCAAAAGATGCGGCGTCTGGTCTTTTTCCATCGGCACCTGCACCTGCCGCCAGCGGGTGGCGTGGATGTTGTTGTGGCGCAGCGTGAGCGCGTGGACCTCCGCCGCCTGGCGTGCCATCGGCGTGGGCAGTTCGGCCAGGTTGATGCCTTGCGCGAGGCGCTCGGCCGGGAACGTGCCAACCGCTTCCCCATCGATCTTCAACGTGTAGCGGCCCGCCGCCAGGCCGCGCACCTTCAACGGTTGCTGATTGAGCGCCTCCACGAAATCCGAGGAGTGGACAGCCAGCGCCACCATCGGGTCGCGCATATCGAGTGGCATCGGCAGTGCGTCATCGAGTTGAGTCCAACTGACGCCGTTGGCCGCCGCTACTTCGCTGACGTGCGCGTGGTGCTGCACCACCGCATCCTTGCGTTTGGCGTCGATCTCCACTTCGGAGACCAGTGCCGGCGCATTCCACGCCTTAAGCAGAGCCTCGGCCATCAGCAGGTGCCCGGCGGCGCCCGGGTGGACGCGGTCCGGAATCAGCTTCGCGGCATTGGCGGCGTCGGCAGCATTTGCCTTGCGCAGGGCCGCGACCACGGAGGTGTTGAGGTCCGCGAGCCCCAGTTTCTGATCGGCCGCGAGTTGCTTCAGAAAGTCGCTGAAGCGCAGCAACACGGCGTTGTAGCCGCCTTCGAAGAGCGGAGCGCGCGTCACATCGTCATAGGGCGAAGGTTGAATCGCGGTGATGCGCACGCCCGGGTCCTGCTTCTTCAACGTATCCACAATGTACTTGAAGCCTGTGGCGAACTTATCGTAGGTGGCCTGATCGTAGGCCTTGTAGCCGCCATCGTTCATGCCCAGCATGATGGTGACCACGGTGGGGTTGAAGGGCAGCACGTCGCGCCACAGGCGCACATCCACGGGACCGCCGCCACCGCCGGTCACACGGTCGCCGCCCCAACCGGAGTGGACCATGCTGAGGTTCATCTTCGGGAAGCGCGTCACCACATAGGTTTCGGTGAAGGTGGTGTAGAGGCGCTGATCGGTGATGCTATCGCCGAAGAAGACCACGCGGTCGCCCTCGTGCAGTGCGAACGCGGGTTGCGCCGTGGCGCCCCGGGCGGCAAGCAGGGCTGCGGTGAATGCAAGTAAGTGGATGCGGTTGCGCATAGCGATGAGTATATCCCGAGATAGTGCTATGGGCGGTCGCTTCACCAATTAGAGGAAACAGGTCCTTTTGGGTGATATACTGATTGATCTTGGATTGGAACTCCCTGATCAGACGTGATACGGACTTCCCCGGCCCAAATCGATCGTAAGGAGTTTTGCAATGCACTTTCCAACCCGGACCATCTGGCAGGTCGCGATTCTCCTGTTTGCCTGCGCGTTTAGCGCAACCCCAACCGGGACCAACGTGACCTATCAGTTCGTGGGACAGTGCCAGGATTGCGTACCGGGGCAGGTCGTGCCCGGCACGGGACTGCTGACGCTGCAAAACTATACGTTGGGGACCGCGCTCTCCAATGCGAATTTCGTCAGCTTTACGTACTCTTCGCCCAAGATGAGCATGTCTATCGCGCCGGGCGATCTGGCTGGCGGCGGACTGACTGGGTCCCTACCCGCCGGACTGCCGGCAGTCGCCCAGGTAAACATTGGCATAAGCGGCGGTCCCGCACTCTCGACCCAGCCGGGTTTTTGGTGCGCCGGATTGGCTGCCTGTCTCGCCGATTATGGCAGTGTCCACGTTTGGAGTGTCTATTCCGCCCCCGCACCCACACCCACCGGCGCCGTGGGCGCGCCCGCGCTGACCGATACGATGTTCCTGACCCTCGCCGCGGCCCTGGCCGTGATGGGCGGGATCTTCGTAAAGCGCCGCGCTTCCTCCTCGCTGTAAGCTCTTCTATTCTGCCGTCCCCGGCTTGGTCCGGGGGCGGCCGCTCTCCTTCCCCCGCAATTCAGTAGAATTAAAGAACCGGTTTTCCTAGTCCGCAATCCGGCGCAAAGGAGTCTTCATGACCGCTCGGACCCTCACCGCTCTCTATCTCTCGCTCGCCCTGTCAGGGCTGATGGCGCAGACCACCACACCCGCCCGGGAGACCCCGCCGGAACAGAAGGCCTACACCGCCGCCACCGCGATCACAGATCCGGAAAAGAAGATCGCCGCCCTGGAAAAGGTGAAGACAGATTTCGCCGAGACACCCTACGCCTCGCTCGCCGATTCGCAGATCCTGAGCACGCTGGTCACGAAACTGCCACAGCAGACGGACCGGATTCGCAAGGCTGCGAAGATCAGCTTCGCCGAAGCCACCGTGCGCGATAAGGCCGCCTCGAAGAATAGCACCTTCGCCACCTCCAACAGCCGCGGCTCCACCGCCAACCGCATTGCCGATCAGTTCATCAGCAACGACCTGCTGCTGAAGGACGCGCAAAGCTACGCCCGCAAAGGTGTGGACGCCATGGTAGAGAACGTGTGGATCGCCGATCAACGCGAGGCTTATGCCAAGCGGAAGCAGAAGATCCCCGCGCAGGAAGATCTGGTCAAGCGCTTTCAGGAAGCACGCGCCGCGCGCATCGCCACACTGGGCCGCGCCGAAATGAAGCTCGGCCATACCGAACCCGCCCGCAAATTGCTGGAAGAATCCTACGCCGTAACGCCTTCCAATATCACGGTAGCCGCGGCGCTCGGGGAAATGGCCACGAAGCGCGGCGATGACGCCAAGGCGATGGACTACCTGCTGGTCGCGCGTCTCAGCGGGCACGCTCCCGATGCCGCCAACCTGGCCTTCGAGGCCGCCTATAAGAAGGGCCACAACGGCAGCCTGGATGGCGTGGAAGCCATGCTCGATGCCGAGTATCACAAACGCTACCCCAACCCGGTCCACGTGACAGCCTACAAGCCCACAGAAAAACGCAGCGACCGCCTGGTGCTGGCGGAAATCTTCACCGGATCCGGTTGCCCGCCCTGCGCCGGCGCCGATATCGCCTTCGATGCCGCGATGGAGCGCTATTCGCGCAAAGACCTGGCGGTGGTGATGTACCACGTGCACATCCCGCGTCCCGATCCGATGACCACGCCAGAGACCACGGCGCGGGCCAAGAACTACGCCGTCACCGGAGTTCCCACTTTCGCGATCGATGGCAAGAAAACCGTTGGTGGCGGCTCCCGCGATATGGCCCCCGGCGTCTTCGAGAGGTTCCAGAAGGATCTGGAGACGGACCTGGAAACCGCCGCCGAAGCCGCGGTGAAAGTGGACGCGAGCCTCACCACGAGCGGCGTGAAAGTATCTGCCGCGGTGGATGGCGTGAAGAGCGAGTCAAAAGATTTGAAGGTGCAGATTTTGCTGGTGGAGCGCGAGATCCGCCACCTCGGCGAGAACGGCGTCCGCTTCCACCCCATGGTGGTCCGCGCCTTCGGCGGAGAAAAAGGCGAAGGTTACGTGCTGGCGCCGAAGGGCAGCGGCACGTTTGAAGCGGTCTTCGACCTGGCCGCCGTCAGCCAGGCCATCAAGGCGCATCTGGACGACTACGAAGCCAAGGGCCATCGCGGCGAGCCATTCAAATTCACCGCCAAGAAGTATGAGATCAATCGCAACGATCTGGCCGTAGTGGTGATCGTGCAGGACGATAAAACACACCACGTGCTGCAATCGGCCTACGTAGACCTTGGCACTCCCGCAGGCGCGCATCCCACCACCGAATCCACGGGCGTGAATCAGAAATGAGGCGCATGAAGCTTTCCGGAGCGATGCTCGCGGCGAGTTGCATCGCGCAGGTGCTGGCCGCGCCGCCGGACCCGGTGGCATGGAAACTGCAACCGGTAAGTGCGCCGGTAAAGGCGGGAGCGCGCGTGACCGTGAAGCTAGAGGCCATGGTGCAGGAGGGATGGCATCTCTACTCCCTCAAGCCGATGGCGGAGGGTCCCATTCCCACGCGCATCTGGATCGCCGAAGGGCAGCCGTTCAACCTGGCGGGCTCGATCCAGGCGCCCGAACCGCAGGTGATGCAGGACCCGAGTTTCGGCATGGAAGTGGAGTTGTACGAAGGCGAGGCGGTCTTTACTTTGCCCGTCGGAGTTGCCGCGAGCGCGGCTGCGGGACAGCAGAAACTGGTGGTCAGTACGTCTTACCAATCCTGCAATGCAAAACTCTGTCTACCGCCGAAGACGGTGAAAGCGGAACTCTCTCTCACCGTCTCCAAGTAGACAACTGCCTCGCAAGCAAGGCAGCGGACAACCTTACATCTTCGGCAGAATGACGGCGTCGATCACGTGAATCACACCGTTGTCGCAGACGATATCGGCCTTCACCACATTGGCCTTATCGATGGTAACCTTGCCGCCCTTGACCGCGAGCGTGGCTTCGGCGCCATTGACCGTCTTCACTTTGCCGGACTTCACATCGGCAGCCATCACCTTGCCGCCCACTACGTGGTAGGTCAACACGGCCTTCAGCTTTTCCGGGTTCGCGATCAGCGATTCCAGCGTGCCCGCGGGCAGCTTCGCAAATGCGGCATCGGTGGGCGCAAACACGGTGAACGGACCCGCGCTCTTCAGCGTGTCCACCAGGCCGGCAGCCTTCACTGCCTTGACGAGAGTTGTAAACTGGCCTGCGGAAACGGCCGTATCCACGATATCGGCGGCGCGCGCGGCGGAAAGGGAAGTGAGTGCCAGCACGGCACCGAACATTAGTTTCTTCATGATTTTCTCCAGAACCTGATTTAGGTTTCACAGGCTTGGATGGCGGGTCGCGCGCGCGGATTTATTTTCTGCGAGATCGCTGGTTAGTAGGCCGGAGCCAGGCGCGTGTACTCGAACTGGCGCGGGTTGAGGCCCCGCGCTTCGAGCATGCTCACACAGTCCGCCATCGAATCCGCTATGGCTTCGATGCGGCGCAGCGGCAGGGTTGCGGGCGAGTAGATTTCGAGAGCAATGTACTTGCCCACCAAGGCGCGCCGTTCGTCCAGGGTCAGACGGTCCGGATTGCGACCGATGGCTTCACGGATATCTTTAGCGGCGGAGACGGACATGGCTTGAATTGTACCAGTCGTTGCTGCCGTCAGGGCAGCGTCAGGGCAGCATGAGCGCCGCGACCACGGCCCAATATACCGTGCCCGCCTGCGCTTTGGCCCACGCGCGGTAGAGCGGTTCGTGCTGCGCGGCGTTGGTGGCGAGTTGTTCCCGCATGCCCAATTTCACCGAGGTGCCGAAGCTCTTATCCAGCAACGGAGAGGCTTCGCCGGGACGTTTGACCACGGCGTGAATCTGCAGGAACATCTGGTCGTTCGGTTGCACGCAGGTGGCGCCGGGCAGCACTTCCAGGGTCAGCACCGCGTCCACATCCGCGGCCGCCTCTCGCGAAGAGACTTCCGAGTTGCCTCGCGCGTCCGCCGAAGCGATCGCAATCAGGTCGCGCCCGCTGGCGCCGAGATAGCGTTGCAACGCCTCGAGCACAATCGCATCCGCGTGGACCTCACGCAGGTGCGCCGGGATTGCATCCGGCCGGATGAAGCAGGAGCGGAACAGGCCCTTGTCCGCAGTCCACAGAGCGTCCACCGCCACGCGGAAGCGCTTCGGCTGCGGCAGCAGTTTGAGCACGGCTTCGTGGGTGGTGTGCACCACGCCGCCCGAAGGAGCCATCAGCGCCAGCATGTAGGCATTCCAATGATTCGCATCCCGCGCCAGCGGATTCGCGCCCTTCTCCAGCAGCGATTGCACCGCCGCCGCGTGCCCGTATTGCGCCGCGAGCAGCAGCGGCGTGCGCCCTTCCTTATCCCGCACTTCCAGGTCCGCGTGTTTAGAAAAAAGCTCTTCGATGCGCAGCGTGCGCCCCTTCTTCGCGGCTTCCAAAAGGCTCATGGGCGCGTCCGCGGCGCCGCAGGGAAGCGCGGTGGGCAACAGGCACGCGATCAGAATCACACACAGTCGCATGCCCTATTGTCCCTTGGGCGGTGTCAGCAGATTGTTGTTCATGAAGGATCCGGGCGGAGTGCCACCTACCGGCGACATTCCCGGCGGCAGCGTGCCTGGCGTCAGTCCCTGGTTCGCACCCGGCATCTGGCTGGCGGGCGTGCCGTTCACACCGGCGGAGGCGGGGTTGGGAATCACCTTGACCTTCGAGGGATCGTAGATGAACTCCCACTCTTCGTACTTGCTGTGGTCGTTATAGACCTTCACGCCTTCACCTTCACCCTTGCTCGCAACCCCCGCGATGCCGCCGCCGATCACTCCGCCCATGGTGTTGCCCGTGGGCATGCCGCCCGGGCGCGGCGTGGTCAGGATGTTGCGGATCATATCCGCCGCCGCATTACCGCCCGTGTTGGTTCCCGGTTGCGGAAATCCCGGCGGATTACCGTTGGACCCGGCTGCCGTGGGGTACGCCGGAGTGCCGCCGAAGTTCTGCGAGTTCGCAGGCGGTCCCGGCTGCCCGGGCAGTCCGCCCGGATACGGTGTACCCGCCATGCCGGGGTTGGACGCCTGCGAACCCGTCACGGAACCGCCGCCGATGAACGAACCGCCGCCGCCGATAAAGCTGTTGCCCCCGCCCACGAAGGAACTGCCGCTATTGGAGTTGCCCGTGTTGCTCCCGCTCGGATTCATCGGCAGCCCGGTAGCTGGGTTGATACCGCTCTGGCCTGGCATCCCCGTAATTCCGGGCGGCATGACGGGTTGCATGCCCGGTTGCATGCCCGGTTGCATGCCCGGTTGCATGCCCGGTTGCATGCCAGCTTGTGTCCCGAATTGGCCGTTCATTCCGATGTTGCTCTGGCCAGTGTTGGTGATCCCGGTATTGGTCTGCCCGGGATAGGTTCCGCCTGGGCTGTTCATGCCCGGAGTGTTCATCCCTGGCGTGGTGATCCCAGGCATGTTCATCCCAGGCATATTATTGTTAGCCGTCATGCTGCCCGGAGGCGCATTCGGGTCCGTGGACGCCGTGCCGCCTTCACTCGGGCGCCGGCGGTCGCGCGCATTCATCGCGGCCGAGGCGTTCTGCCCCTGCGTGCCGGCGATTCCCGCCATCTCCATCACAAAGCCGTTCGGACCCTTCGGCTTATCGTCGCCGCCCGGACCCTTCGGCTTATTCAGCTTGGAATCGGTGAGCACGCCATTGTTGATGTGGATGAAGCGCCATTCGTCTTTACCCGTCATCGG
The DNA here is from genome assembly GCA_903876865.1 of uncultured Acidobacteriia bacterium. GTDB lineage: Bacteria > Acidobacteriota > Terriglobia > Bryobacterales > Bryobacteraceae > Solibacter. Next base: position 3,319 of record CAIRBY010000309.1, on the reverse strand, counting down.
GTCCAGATAGCGCTGGCGCAGGAAGCGCTGGTTTTGAAAGTTTTCCAGGTCTTCGATCTTCGCCGGATAGCGGTTGGCCTTCTTCACGAATAACTGGATCGCCCGCTTATACTGCTCGCCGCGGTCGATCAGCGTCTCTTCCTTATCCCGCTGGTTCTGCATCGCCAGGCGCGGAATCTCCAGATAGAGCGAGATTGCCACCACGCTTGCCATCAGAAACACCAGCAAGATGGCGAAGCCACGTTCGTCCTTGCGCCGCGCGCTTCTTCTGTGCGAACTAAGAGGCGCTGCCACCGGCATCCTCCGAAAGAGACACCTTCTGCTCTTTCTTCGATTCCGTTTCCAGCACCACCACAGAGGTCGGCTCGATGCGCACTACTTTGTAGCGCTTCTTCACCGTCATGCCTTCGGTGGCCAGAATGATGTCTTCGCCATCCAGGAAGAACGCGGTCTTCTTGCCATCGATCCGCTTCGTCGCCAGGCCGTAATACTTAGGCGTGAACGGCGGAGGCGGAGGCGCCACAGGCACGGCGGCTTTCACCACCGGAGGCGCGTGATACTCCGGCGGTCCCATGAACTCGCGGACCTTCGGCATCACCTTGGGTTCGGCGCCCTTCAGTTCCGCCGTCACCACTTTTTCCTTCTCGCCGAACTGAAACAGATTGCGCTGCCCGCCATCGATCTTCACTTCCTGCACTTTGGAGAGAAGGTCCAGGCGTAGAGTGGGGTCCACCGTCAGCGGATCGATCTGATCTTCCTTGCGCTTGGAGCGCAGCGTGGGATGGAACTCATCGCCTTTGGCGCGACTGCCGCTCTGTTGCCGCGGCGCGGTCGCCGAGGTGGGAGCTGTGGAAGTGGCCGGCGCGGACGCTACGGGAGGCGTTGCGGGCAAGGCGGAATCCGCCGAAGCGGTGGGCGCCGGCGCGGGTGCGGGCGAGGACGAGGGTCCGCTGAAAAAGTTGTAATAGACCGAACCCGCCATCACCACGCCCAGCACCGCGAGCGCGTAGACTTTTTTCTTATCCTCGGCGCCTAGTTTCATTGGCCCGCCCCCGGATCGCCTTCAGCCGCCGCTTTGGGCGCGGGAACTTCCGCCGGAGCCGGCGCGCCGCTGCCCGCCGCCATATCCTGCACGAACGTATCCACCTTCACGGTCACGTTCAGAATCTGCCCCGTCTGCTGCGGCACCGCCACCATGCTCTCGATGATGAAGAAGCGCGGCGAGCGGTCCACCAGATTCACGAACTTGGAGAGTGCCGCATAGGTTCCCTGGCACCCCGCGTTGATCGTCACCATGCCCAGGGTGTCGCTGCCTTCGATGATCTCCTGCGTCCACGTGGTGGGCTGATAGACGATGCCCGCCGCCTTGGCGATATCCACCAGTTCGCCCTGAATCGTGGAGGTCTCTTTACGCCGGTCGATGAAATATTTCGCCAGGAACTGATCGCCTTCGCGCCGCGCGGTTTGCACTTTTTCCGCGAGCTTCTTGCTCTTGTTGACTTGCGCCTGCAACTGCGCCAACTGCTGCTGCAGTTGATTGCGGTCGCGCCGCAGATCGTCCGCCGAACCGCCGAAGGGTTTGAACGCGATGACCGCCGCCGCCAGGTTCGCCACCAGCAGCAGTCCCAGCAGGGCGCGCATCCCCACCCGCGGATCGCTCCACTTCAAGTTGGAGAAGTTAGGCCGCACCGGTCACCCGCCTCGAGTTATCACTTCTGCGCATAATTCACCGTAAAGCGGTAGCGGTACAGCGGCTCCGATTGCGAAGGCGGCTGATAAATCGTCTGCACCACGTTGCTGAATACGCTGGAATTCTCCAGCGCCTTGTAGAACTGAATCACGGGCTCGGGACCATCCGAACCCACCTGCAGATTGAGCGTCACTTCGTTGTTCGCCGTGACGTAGGGCTGAATGTTCAGCACCTTCACATTCGCCGGCATGGTCTTTTCCAGGTCCGCCAGAATCCGCGTCCAGCTGATGCCCTTGCGGTTCAGCAACGAATTCAGAAACACCGAAAGCACAAGTACGTCGGCGTTCTCCGGCTTGCGCAACACTGTGTCGAATTCCGCCTGCTGCTTCTGCAAACCCGTCAACTGCGTGCGCAGTTGGCCCACTTCCTTGCGCACATCCGCCATCTGCGCATCGTCCGCGCGGGCAAGCGTGATCAGTGCGCTGAGTGACGCCAGCAGCAGCGCCGCCACCAGGCACGACGCCAGCATCATGGCGCGGTCGCGGCGGAACGGCTGGCTCGAGAGATTAATCGGTATCTTCATCTCAGTGCTTGATTCCTAATTATTCTTGGCGATCGACCGCAGGTAACCCAGCAGTCCCGCATTATTCTCACCCGGCGTGCCCAAGGGCGAGCGCAATGGTTCCACTTCCACGCCCAGCACTTCGGCGAACTGCCGCTCGGCCTCCTGCTCTTCAGCGCCGAAACCGCAGAGGAACAACTTCTCCGCGCGCCGCCCCAGGTTGTCTTCGATGTACACGAACGTGGGTACCAGCACCGCCGCGATATCTTCCAGCGAAGGCGAAGGCAGTTCCAGGCAGCGCACCAGTTTCAATTGGATCTTGTCGCGCACGATCACCGTGAGCACACGGCCGGAGAGTTTCGCCAGCACGCTCAACCCCGCCTCCGGCGCCAGTTCCAGCGCCGCCAGCGAAGAGGTAGTGACCAGCCCCGGATTCATCCCCGCGGTGCGGAAGGGCGCTTCATAGCGGGAGACGATTTCGAGCGGCGCCATCACCACCACCACATCTACCTTGCCCTTGGCCCCAGCCTGCGCCCAGTAGCTCATGGCCGCCGTCTCCACATCGAACGGCACGCTGCGCTTCAGGCGGAAGCGGATCAGGGAAGCCTGTTCTTTTGGATCCTTGGGGAAGGTGTCGAAATCCAGCACCGAGATGCGCGCGCTGAAATCCGGCAGGATCAACGCCGCGTCCTTGCGCCGGCGCGAAGATTGAGTGCCCGCCAAGCTGCGCACGGCGGACATGAAATCGTCGGCATCCAGCACGTTTTCCTTCAGGGGAGAGACCGCCAGCGTGCCCGGCCGCAGCGGCACGAATTCCATTTCCGCGCGTGAACCGATGCGCGCCGCGGCGATCCCCGCTTCGGAGACCTCAAACGCCATCGCCGGCGGCGGATCCTGCAAGAGCGATTTCAGTTTCTCGATCATTCGTTTCCGCTCTTACCCTTCAATGAAGGTCACCTTGTTGATTTCCCGCAGCGTCGTAATCCCGAGCCGCATCTTCTCCACGGCCGAATCGCGCAGGAAGGTCATGCCGTCTTCCTTGGCCGCGCGCTTGATCTCGGAAGTGG
>CAIRBY010000308.1 GCA_903876865.1 uncultured Acidobacteriia bacterium | reverse complement strand
GTAAAGTCGGCGGAATATGGTCAATTCTGGCGTCCAATAAGCGTGGAAGAGGCCGTGGGGTCCAAATGGCGTCCAAATTCGACGTCTGTATCTCTTTGAAACCACGCAGCGATTATCTGCAAGTGATTGATTCGAAGACCATGGCATGGAAGAGGTCAACGGTTCGAACCCGTTCAGGTCCACCAACCCCATCTCCTGGCTCTACGCCAATCAATCGGCTGTCCCCCGCAGCGTTCTCGAACGAGGTCGCCCAACTCCGGCCAAACATGCAGTGTCCCGCTGCGTTCTTCGTATCCCTCGAACTCCGATCCAGCGCATCTGACCGGGTTGATTCCCGGGCAGTTGGTATCCGCGGTGACCGTCGTAACCGTTTCTTGGAGAGCGCGACTCCCCGGGAACATCACCGCCACGCTAATCACCCACCTCGGATCCGCCCTTCAAGAGCAGAACTTTCTACTTGGCCGCGACAGAGCCAGGCAGAGCATTGACATCTTCTGAAGCCCCGTGATACGATCCCCCAGCTTGTTTAGACAGGTCTTGCTAGACAAGGCAGAATGAGACATTCGCCCGCCTGCCGGCCATCGTGAACTTCGCGACACGGGCTTAAGGAGATCGCGTGAGGCAAAGCAGTCTCGACTCAGTTCCCCTTCGAACGGCATCGAATCCCATAAGGATCGGCCTTCGTACTCCCAGTCAACGGATCGATTTGCTGCTGGCTGCGGCGTTGCTCGCAGTACCAGCCTTGGCGCAGTTTGAGACCGGCGAGGTTCTTGGAACGATCCGCGACCAGAACAACAGCTTGCTTCCGAGAGCAACCGTTACGCTTCTGAGCCAGGATACGGGAACTTCCGTCAACACGACCACCGATGACGGCGGTAATTTCGTGTTTCCACGAGTCAAACTCGGCAGGTACACGCTTTCGGCCGAAGCTGCCGGATTCTCCAGAGCGGTGGCCACGGACATCCGCATCGACATCAACGCCAAGCAGCGCGTCGATCTGGCGTTGCGGGTCGGGCAGGTCAACGAGACGATCGAAGTGGCCGGCGCGGCCGCGGTGATCGAAACGGATTCGAGCGAGAAGGGCCACGTCATCAACGGCCAGCAGGTCGATGAGTTGCCTCTCAACGGGCGGGCCTACGCGGAACTCGCCCTGCTCGCCCCCAACGTGCATGTTTCGCCTGCGGCGGTGATGTTCGCCGCCAACGGCACCCCGCGCGAGAGTTCCTTCAACGTCAATGGCATGCGGAGCACCTACAACAACTTCGTGTTGGATGGCGTAGACAACAACGCATACTCTCCCAGCAACCAGGGGTTTTCCAGCCAGGTGGTGCAGCCGTCGCCGGACGCGATCGCCGAATTCAAGGTCGTCACCAGCAACTTCAGCGCGGAATACGGCCGCGTGGGCGGCGGCGTGGTGAATGCCGCACTGCGCAGCGGCACGAACCGCTTTCATGGCACTGGCTACGACTTCTTTCGGAATACCGTGCTCAACGCCCTGGGGTATTCCTTCACCTCCGCGGCCGTGGACAAACCAACCTTACAGCGCAACCAATATGGTCTCAGTATTGGCGGCCCGTTCATCAAGAACAAGCTGTTCTTCTTTGCCGACTACGAGGGCTACCGGCAACTTCAGCGTTACCGGAGTACCGTCTCACTGCCGACCATGAACGACCGGCAGGGAATCCTGCCCAATGCCGTGACCAATCCGCTCACCGGCCAGAAGTATGCGGCCAATACACCCATCCCCATCGCCCAGATCAACCCGTTCGCGGCGGATGTTCTGAACGCGCTGCCCGTCCCCAACAGTCCGGGCAGAGGAAGTAACTTCACCAATCTGCTCCTGGTGCGGGATTACAGCGATAAGTACGATGCCAAGCTCAACTACACCATCAACGCCGCGATGACGTCCTTCCTTCGCTTCAGCCAGCGCAAGGAAGTTTTGTATAACCAGCCGAACATTGACGGCCTTGCCGGCGGCGCCGGTAACGGCTTCGTGAACGTCATGCAGCAGCAGGCGGCCACCGGATACACCTGGACCCTCACGCCGACCTCGCTGCTTGAAGCCCGCTTCGGTTTCAGCCACGTCCTGGCAGGCAAGAACCCGCCCAACATCGGCGGGCCCTCGCCCTCGTCGGCCTTCCCCTTCGCCGGCCTGCCCAAGTCTTCGGACATCGCCGGCGGCTTGAATACGCAGTCGATCAGCAGTTTCACGGCACTGGGGCGCCAGGCCACCAACCCGCAATTCCAGAATCCGGAGTCCTTCAACCCGAAGGTAAACTACACCTGGATCAAGGGCCGCAGTTCGCTGAAACTCGGGGCCGAGTACATCGCCATCCGCACCGAAGTCCGCGATGTCAATCCGCTCTACGGTGCGGAAACCTACTCGGGGCAGTTCAGCAAACCCGCATCCAACAGCCCGAGCGATTCGGCGACCTACAACCTAGCCGATTTCATGTTTGGCCTGCCGGCCACCATCAATCTCGGCAACGACTTCGTTTCCAACCTGCGCCAGCATGTCACTTCGCTCTACGTGCAGGACGATTTTCACGTGACCTCAAAGCTGACCCTGAACCTGGGGCTACGCTGGGAGTTTGCGACGCCGGTCCTGGAGCGGGACAACAACTGGACCAATTTCGACCCCGGCGCCAACAAGATGATCAAAGCGACGGGCGGCAGCCTTTTCAATCGCGCGCTGGTCTATCCGGACTACAAAGACTATGGTCCGCGCCTGGGAATGGCTTACCGTTTCGCTCCGAAGATGGTGATGCGCGGCGGCTACGGAATCAGCTATTCGTTCTTTAATCGCATGGGAAGCGCCCAGGAAGGAATTAACTCTCCCCAGGCGGTGTTCGGCGTCATCACGCAATCGATTCCCGTCGGCGGCCCCGTGCCCGCCAGCTTTCTGGTGGCGTCCAAAGGCTTCACCACGGGGATCGCTGATCCGGCGAACTTCGACCCCCTGACCGCCAATGTCGAATACGTCGAGCCGCACACCCGTTGGGCCTACGTGCAATCGTGGTTCTACTCGATCCAGCGGGAAATCGCGAAGGATACGGTGCTCGAGGTCAGCTATAACGGAAACCACAGTCTACGCCTGCCCATCCTCGGGGACTACAACCAGGCCTACCCGAATGCGCCCGGCCAGACCCTCGGCGTGCAGGCGCGGCGTCCCATCAAGACCTTCGGCCCCATCACCTGGCTGACGCCGCAGGGGGACAACGATTACAACGCGCTCTCCAGCCGGTTCGAGCACCGGATGGGCTGGGGGCTCTACTTCGTGAACTCGTTCACGTGGTCGAAAGCGTTGGGAACGTCCGAGCAGGCTCTGGAGACATTCGCGGGCGGTTCCGCGTCCACCCAGCAGGATATCCGCAATCTATCAGCCAGCCGGGGGCCGACCACCTTCGACGTGACCCTGATGAACACGGCGAGCATCGTCTACCAGCTTCCGTTCGGCAAAGGCCGCGCCGTCGGCGGCAAAATGAACGGGGTGCTGGATCAGATTTTTGGCGGCTGGGAGATGAACAGCATCGTCAGCATGCACAGCGGCACGGCGCTCGACGTCTCCTACACTCCCACCACAGCCAACGACAATAGTGGCCTGGCCAGCGATTATCGCGGAGCAACCACGCTGCGGCCCAATGTCTCCGGCGCGCCCATCAGCCAGTCGAAGGGAGACATGGTCGAACACTACTTCGCGGGGTATGTCTTCACCACTCCTCCGGCGAGTGCCCCCTACGGAAACCTGGGGCGGGACATTTTCCGCGCCCCGGGCCGCAGTCAGTGGGATCTCGGCATGCACAAATCGTTCCCGATCCACGAAGCCATCAAGCTCCAGTTCCGTTCCGAGTTCTTCAATATCACCAATCACACGAACTTCGGACGGCCGGGCGCCACCAGCACCGCCACCTCATTCGGCCAGATCCGGACGACGTATCCGCCGCGCCAGATTCAGTTCGCGCTGAAACTGGTCTTCTGACCGGGTACGAGCCGGCGGACGGCCCCGGCGGTTTCGGAATGGAATGATCTTGAGGCGGGCGGAGCGCCGGTGACACGGCGTGCGGTTGTGCTGTGTGGATACGCGCACCCGAATTGGCTCGTGGCGCAGCGGGGAGCGCTCTTCCTTAGCGTGGCAGGGGTCGGCGGTTTGAACCCGTCCAGGTCCGGCGAGGCCACTCCACACCCTGATTCCATTCACCCGCCGTCATGTTTTTCGTTCGCGGGCGGCCGCGCGCAGGCGCAGCATGTGGCGGAGATACTGCAAGGGTTGCAGGGCGCGGACTTTGCTGTAGCCCCGCTCGCGTTCGTGCATCTGGTAGCCGCATTCGTGGATTTCCCGCACGTTGCCGCGCACCAGGATCTCCAGCAGGCTCTTATAGCCGAGTGGACGGAGTTCGATGCCCGCGATGACTTCGCGCCGGAGCAGGTAGCAACCACTCAGAGGATCGGAAACGCGCGCGCATGCCTCCGGCAACAGGCAGCGGCCGATCCGGTTTGCGCCCCAGGAGAGGATGCGGCGGCGGACGCCCCAATCGCCGAGGCCGCCTCCATCACTATGCCGTGTGGCCACGGTCAGGCTGCCGGTGTGGCGCTCCCACATGGTCGCTAGCACGGCGGGCGGATGCTGAAAATCGGCGTTGATGGTGCCCAGGGTTCTGCCGCGGGAGAGTTGCCATCCACGAATCACGGCGGCGGCGAGGCCGGCCTCCTGATGGCGCGAGACGACCCGCAGTTGCGGGAAACTCTCCATCAATCCGGCTGCGATGACGCCGGTGCCATCGGCACTGTCATCATCTACCACAATCACTTCGTAGCGGCCCGGGAGGCAGGCGTCGAGGGTGCGGCGGACGGCGGCGAGGAAGTCCGCAATGTTCTCAGCTTCGTTCAGGGTCGGCACCACGAGGGAGAGTTCCGGCTGTCCGGGTTCCGCTATGACTGCGGGAACGATCAACGGCCCGGTAGGCGCGAGGACGGTTGGCCGGAATTCGCGACATGAGTGTTCGAGGCTCATCGTTCCACCTATCGCTCCGCCAGGTAGACCGCGCCGCCATGATCCATGGCCAGCAGCGTCAGACGGTAGCTCCGGCTGAGAAGGTAGCGGGTCGGCCAAGCGATCTCGTTTCCGGTCTGAAAGAGAAACGTGCGGTGCGCGTTTTCAAACCCGGTATGATCCTCGACGCGCAGAGGGACGAACTTCGCGAGCAGCGTGACGGATAGATCCCTAGAGTTCGTGCCCATGCCCTGGACCGCGAGATCGGGATCCGCAAAGCCGACCAGTTGGGCGCGCAACGCGGGGGGCCCGTACTGAAGCGCTTCCACAAGCTGCATGGGGTTTTCCATGACGACCGGGAGACCGGGATGCTCCCGGCTCAAGCGCGCCACGCTGCCCCACCGCTCATCCTCGAGCGGGCCAGAGCCGGGGATCTTGCCCAGATCGTTCACGGACTGCACGGCGAAGGCGAGCAAAAGCGCGCCCAGCAGCGTACCCATGCGCGGAGCCTGGCGCACGCCCCCCAGCAGGTAGACGACGCCGAGAGAGAGGCCGAAGATGGCCGGCCATCCGTAGCGGGGCGTATAGCCGGAATGGAACATGATGGCCAGAGCGAGGAGCAGCGCCGGGTAAAAGATGAAGCCACCGATCAGAGCCACCTCCGGAGGTTGGAAACCACTCGGCGACATGGCTGCGGCAGGATCGCGCAACGACTTCCACAGGAATCTTCCCAGCACCAGTGCGAACAGCGCGAGCGGAATACACACCAAGCCGATGGCTCCCCGTTCCAGGCCGGTAAAGGTATAGTAGCCGCCGACGAGCAGGCCCCATTTGGGTGGAGCCCAGAAGTGTCCGCCGAAGAGGCTCTTGAAATGCAGCAGGATGGGCAGGTTGGCGAGGAACGGTAGGGTGGCGGCCACAAAGGCGATCCATACTCCCCGGCGGATGCGGCGGGAGAGCCAGGTTCGCATCAGTTCGGCCAGGCCGAAGAGGGAGATTCCGACCACAGCCAGATGGTGGAGGGAGACGGCCAGAGCGAGGACGACGGCGAATGGCGGGGTGAGGAATCGCCGGTCGCCGATGCGCTGCCAGAGCACGGCGGCGAGGGCGAAACAACCGACGAGCGGCGCGTAGGAGCGCGCTTCCACGGCATACTGGCGGAAGGGGGATAGGGCAATCAACAGCGCCGCCACCAGACCCGCCGCGGCGGAAAGCCTGCGCGAGGCAAACAGGTAGGCTGCAAGGAGTGTGAGCGTGTAGCCGGCGAGCGAGGGGAGGCGGAGGAGCAGGTGCGGATCGCCGGGCAGCGACCGCGATAGGCCGACCATCCCATAGTAGCCCGGGGTCATGCCGGCCAATCCGGCGTGGAGTGCCTGCAGCACCACGGAGAAGGGCTTCAGCCCCGTGATGTGCAAGGTCAGCAGTTCGTCGAACCAGAACATCTTCCGGCCGGCCTGTAGCGCCAGATTCACCGATTCCGATACGAGGAGCAGCGCCAGAATCGCGGGGCAAGACCAGGGAGCGTCGAGGATTCTCCTCGGGAATGAGCGCAAAGCGCTCGACGAGGGCCGCTTTTCGAGATTCACGTCCATGTTCCGAAATTGCCTCTCAACTCGTCCAACCCGGAAGGTGGACGGGACCCATAGCTTTCATGGTACTCTCCCGGCAACAGGCGCCGGAATGATCTTCCGGCTAGTACCGGGAGTTGCCGTGCTGGCTGGACACTGGGGGGAGTACTGCGGGTACTGACGGAGGGGCCGATTGAGGATTGGTAACTCTAATGTTCGGAGAGGCTTACTAGGTAACGTGCAGGCAGGTAACAGGAAGGTCCACGTGGCCTATTCGTGGTAACGCCCGAGGGCGGGGCTGCGGAACTGCCCCGGCCCTCCGGCGCGGACAGCGGACTTATAGGGACGAATCTTCGGCGGCCTTATCGAGCACTATGTTCTGGAGAGCTTCCAGAGCCTCCACTACACGTTCCACGAGGTCTTCGGTACGAGCCATGGCGGCACGGATTCCCGCAGTTTCATTGGCTTGGCTCTTGACGGTTTGAGCGATACCGCCGAGGGCATCGACGGTGGTGCAGGCGGCTTCTTCGGCGGAGGCGATGCGCTCGAGGGCAGCGGCCAGACGGGTCTCCGTATCGGCCAGTTGCGCGCACACGGCGTTCAGATTTCCAGACGCCTCATCCAGGCGGGCGTGGTCTTCGGCGGTGGCGTGGCTCACATAGGCGAGCGTCTGCTGCTGCTGCTCCAAGCGGGCGGCCCAGCGCGCTTCCATTTGGCGCAACTCCTCGCGCATCGCCTCCTGAAACTGTTCCTGACGGCGCTCCTGGCGCTGTGCCGGACTGGTTTCGGTGCGGCGCTCGGAAGCCGCGAGGAGCTTAAGTTCCATCGTCACCTGCTGCATGCGCTGCCAGCGTCCGGAGGCTTCGGGGCAGAGGCAGGTGGCGATCAGGCGGTCGAAGCCGGCGTGGCCGGTCCGCAGTGGCTGGGCGTCGCGCGAGCGGCCTTCAAACGCGGGGCGGGCGGTGAGCATTTCAAAGAGGAGCGCACCGAAAGAGTAGATATCCGAACAGGCGTCGGGCTCGCGGCCCTGCAGGCGTTCGGGAGCGAGGTAGGGAGCGAGCGTCTCCGTCTCCGCCGGATCGCCCGGTAACAGTTGGAGCGTTCCGCCGAGCAGGTGGACCACCTGCGGAGAAATCGCACCGTGGGCGCGGCCGCCCTCGTGAATCCGGCGCAAGGCGTCGCCGAGCTGCATGGCGTAGCGGAGCGCTTCGGGCGCGGGAATTCTACCCATCGTCAGCCGTTGGGACAGCGACTGCGCCTCGGTAGCATGGATGGTCTGTTCGGTAGTCACGGGAATCATGATGGGTGAAACGAATGGCCCACAACAAGTTCACCAGCGCGGTTGCCGTACGCTAACCAAAGATATGCGCGTACTAATAGAGGGATACGGGTAACGGCGGCAACTTAGTGCCCCAGCAGTAACTCAGGCGGCCGCGGCTGAGGCATGAAATAATCCATGATATGCGAACCCGATTCTCTGCATTTGGCAGGCTCATACTGGCGGCGATTGCCGGAGCGGGATTTCCCGTGCTGGCGCAGGAGACCGTTTGGCGCGTGGGTGTGTTCGACCACGCTTCGGCGGAGTTCACCGGGCGCGTGGGCGAGCAACCGGTCGTGGTGGACGCGGGCGCGGCGGATGCGGCAAAGCGGTGGCCCGCCACGCAGGCGGGCACGCTCAACGCACAAGCCGGAGCACAATCGCACAGCCGCACGATCCGGTTCCGGATGGCGGAGGTTCCGGGCGGCGCGTACGTGTTGGATCTCGCCGTGATGGCGGGCAATCCGCGTGTGCCGCGGCTGGAACTGGAACTCAACGGCGCGCACGGTGCGGCATATCTGGACCGGCGGCTCAGCTACCACGCCGAAGGGCGCGCCGATTCGCCCATCTGCGCCGAGGCTCGGGAGCGAATCCCCATTCCGGCGAGTGCACTGCGGCAAGGCGACAACGAACTGCGCATCACCGCGGTGGATGACGCGCCGGACCCGACGGGCGATTCGAAGATCAACTGGGATGCCTTGGCGCTACTCCATACGGGATCGGCACAGCCGGAGCCTGAGATCTCCGTGGAGCCGGGCTTCCTTTACCTGCGGGAGAGCGCGGGAGTGCGCGAAGTGCTCACGGCGACTATTGCCACCGCGGCGCCGGTGCGCGGCGGCAGCGTCACGTTGACGCTCGCCGGCATAACGTATCGCTCGGCGTTTGCGCCCGGGAGGTTTGGGCAGCAGCGGTTCGAATTCAAGGTGCCGGAGTTCCCGCCCGGTTCGGAAGTGAAGGTGGCGTTGCTACTGGATGGCAACAGCTACGCCCGCACGGAGCGGATCACGGCGAAGCGCAAATTCACGGTCTACCTGGTGCCGCACAACCACCTGGATATCGGCTTCACGGACTATCAGCCGAAGATCGAGGAGTTGCAGAATCGCAATCTGGACCGCCTGCTGGAAGAGATGCGGGAGGATGCCGATCTGCGCTTCTCGCTGGACGGCGTCTGGCTGGTGGAGCAGTATCTGCGCACGCGCTCTCTGGCGGCGCAGAAGGAGTTCATGGAGCGGGTGCGGGAGGGACGTATTTCCATCCCGGCGCAGTATGCGAATCTGATGGCGGGCGGCGCGGGCACGGAGACGCTGATCCGCTCGACCTATGCGGGGAGGGCGCTGAATCGCGCGGCGGGCACGCCGAACGACTACGCCAATATTACGGACGTGCCGGCGTATCCGTGGGGCTATGCGAGCGTGCTGGCCGCGGCGGGCGTGAAATACTTCGCCGCGGGAGCCAATGACGATCGCGGCCCGCTGCCGCTCTACGGACGCTGGCAGACGCGGTCGCCGTTCTGGTGGCAGGGACCGGACGGGGCGAAAGTGCTGATGGCGTATACGCGCCAATACTCGCAACTCTGGTTCGTGTGCGGGTTGCCGCCGCAAGAGGCGGGGTGCCGCGACGGACTGCCCACGTTCCTGCAGACCTTCGATTCGCCTGGCTACCGTCCCGATTCGGTGCTGATGTTCGGGAGCCAGTTGGAGAATACGGATCTGATTCCTGGCGAGGGAGACTTCGTGCGCAAGTGGAATGCGAAGTACGCGTGGCCGAAGCTGCAACTGGCCACCTTCCGCGATTATTTCGAGACGATTGAGAAGCGGTTCGGGGACCAACTGGAAACCGTGCGCGGAGACTTCGGGCCTTACTGGGAAGACGGCATTGGTACGGACGCGCAGTTCGCGGCCCTCTACCGGGCGACGGAGAGCCGCGCGCAATCGGTGGAGAAGCTCTCTTCACTGGCGGCGATGCAGCAGCCGGAGTGGGCTCCGCCGCTGGAAGGGCTGCGGCGCGTGTGGCGCGACCTATTGCTCTACGCCGAGCACACCTACACCTCATCGGGCGGCTACTCGCGGCCGGAGAGCGAGCAGAGCGTGCGGCAGATCGAGAGCAAGCATTTTCACGTGACCGACGCACGCGAGGCGGCTCACTGGATCGCGCAGGAATCGATGAGCCGCCTGCTGGAGAGCATACGCGTCGCGCCCCCGGCAATCGCAGTCTTCAATTCGCTGGCGCATGAGCGCAACGGCATGGTGGAGGTCGATTTGCAGAACGGCGTGAGACTGGTGGACACGGGAACAGGTCAGGCGGCAGCGCTGGAGACGCTACGGAAAGGCAATGGCTACCGGCGGGTGCGTTTTCTGGCGGGCGGCGTGCCGGCGATGGGGTATCGCGTGTATCGCATGGAGAGCGGCGTGGCGGCGCAGGAGGCGCCGGCCCGACCGGCGAACACGATTGAGAACGAATACTACCGGGTGAGCGTGGACCCCAAGCGGGGCGGAGTGACCAGCATCCTCGACAAGCAATCCGGAAAGGAACTGGTGGATGCGAAGAGCCCGTACCTGCTCAATCAATATGTGTACGTGGCCGGTGGCGACAACACACGCATCGTCCACATTTCCGAGCACCTGCCCAACGCGAACCTGACGGTGAGCACGTCCGGTGGCGCGGCCGCGGTTAGCGCGACCACTACGCCGTGGGGGGAAACGTTGACCTACCGCGTGAGCGGACCGCATGCGCCGCGGATCGACGTGGAGATTCGCCTGGCGCGCGGTGAGCGGAAGATCGAGATCGTCAACCGGCTGCAGAAAGAGGCGGTGAACGATAAGGAAGCGGTCTACTTTGCCTTCCCCTTCGCGGCGACGCAGCCCGAGTTCGAGTACGAGGGGCAGAGCGGCACCGTGAATCCGGCACGCGACGAGCTGGCCGGAGGCTGCCGCGAATGGTATGCGGCGGGACATTGGGCGCGCGTGAGCGGGGGCGGCATCAGCGCGGCGGTGATCCCGCTGGATGCGCCGCTGGTGACGTTTGGCGACATCAACCGGGGGCTGTGGCCGGAGAAGTTCGAGCCCAGATCCTCCACCATTTTTTCGTACGTGCTCAACAACTACTGGCACACCAACTTCCCGCGTGTGCAGAGCGGCGAGTTCACCTTTCGATACGTGATCACGGGCGGCGCCTCGCTTGAGCCCGCAGTGCTGAGCCGCCTGGGGCGGGAGGCGATGACACCGCTAGAGACCTCTGAATTGAATCCGAACGACAAAGTGGGATTGCGCGGCACACTGCCGGCTACACCCGCGAGTTTCCTGAACCTGAGCGGCGACGGAGTCGAGATGGAGGCGCTCAAGCCCGCCGAGGATGGCGAGGGCTACATCGTCCGACTGCTCGAGACCGCGGGGCGTGGCGGCAAGGCGCGCCTCTCTTCGCGGCTGCTGGAGTTCAGCCGGGGATGGCTCTGCAACGCCACCGAGGACAGGCTTCGCGAGGTGCCGGCGTCCGCGGAGGGCGTGGAAGTGGAGGTGCCGGCGTACGGAATCGTGACCGTGCGCCTACTGCTGCGGGCGGCATTATAATTACTGGGAAATGAATCACCGCACCGTACTCTCCGCCGCACTGCTCGGCTGTTCCCTGCTATGCAACCCCGCACTGCACGCGCGATTGACGCGCATCGTCGTGGAGAAGCGCGAAGCGCCCGCATTCAAAGGGCAGAGCTTCGGGAAGGCCGGAGCGTACGAGACGCTGAGCGGCCGCTACTACGGAGAGTTGGACCCGAAGGATCCGCACAATGCGATCATCACGGACCTGCAGTTCGCGCCGCGCAATGCGCGTGGAATGGTGGACTACTCGGCGACCTTCTCCCTCTCTCGTCCGGTAGACCCGGCACATGCGAGCGGCGTGCTGTTCTATAGCGTGCCGAACCGCGGCAATGGGGCGCCAGCGGGTTCCGAAGAAGGGCACATCAGTGTGGTGAGCGGCTGGCAGGGCGATGTGATTTTGAAGCCCGGAATGCAGACGATCACGGTTCCGGTGGCGAAGAATCCAGATGGCTCGTCAATCACCGGACCGGTCTTTGAACGCTTCATCAATATGAAGCCGGGCGCCACGACACTTGAGATCGGCATCGCACCGTACGTGGCGCTAACGTATCAGCGGCCGGTCACACTGGATACATCGAAGGCGTCGCTGAGCCGGCGCGCGTCGTCCACAGCGTTGCCGGTCGCGATCGCAAGCGAGGCGTGGGCGTTCGCCGATTGCACGCAGACCGCTTTCCCCGGCACGCCGGACCCTTCCAAGATCTGCGCGAAGGAGGGCTTCGATCCGGCCTACGAGTATGAACTCGTGTTCACGGCCAAAGACCCGCTGGTGCTGGGGATTGGCTTTGCGGCCACACGCGACCTGAACTCCTTCCTGCGTTACGCGGAGAAGGACGATGCGGGCACGGCGAACCCGGTGGCGAAGCAGATCCGCTGGGCGCTCTCGAAGGGCAGCTCGCAATCCGGTAATTTCATCCGCACCTTCCTGCACCTCGGCTTCAATCAGGATGAGGCTGGGCGGATTGTCTGGGACGGGGTGAATCCGCATATCGCGGCGCGGCAACTGGCGCTGAACTTCCGCTTCGCGGTAGGAGGCGGCGCGGCCGGCTTATACGAGCCCGGCAGTGAGGCGGTGCTTTGGTGGAGCGACTATCCCGACGCGGCGCGGCATCGTCCGGCGGCGGGGATGCTGGACCGCTGCACTCTGACGAAGACCTGCCCGAAGATCATTGAGACCTTCGGCGCGCTGGAGTTCTGGTACCTGCGCGAATCACCCAATCTGGTGGGGACGGATGCAAAGGCCGATATTCCGTTGCCGGCGAATGTGAGGCGCTACTTCTTCCCGGGCACCACGCACGGTGGCGGGCGCGGCGGCTTCACAAGCGCGGTACCCGCGCCGCCGAACGGCTGCGTGCTACCCGCGAATCCGAACCCGGAAACCGAGACCATGAATGCGCTCACGGTGGCTTTGGTGGATTGGGTGACGAAGGGCACGGAGCCTCCGCCGAGCCGTTACCCGAGGCTGGACCGCGGTGAACTGGTACCGGCGACGAAAGCGGCGATGGGCTTTCCTACCATCCCCGCGACGCCGTCTCCGGAGAGGCTGGTGAATCTGGTGGCCGACCATGACTACGGCTCCGAGTTCCGCTACGCGGATCTTTCCGGGGTGATCACCAGGGAGCCGCCTGCGGTGAAGCAGTACCTGCCCACGCTGGTGCCAAAGGTCGATGCGGACGGCAACGATGTGGGCGGCGTGCCCTCGGTGTTGCGGGAGGCACCGCTCGGGTCTTATCTGGGCTGGAACCCGACCGCATCCGGCTTCGACAAGGGGAAGCAGTGCACGCTCAGCGGCGGGTACATTCCGTTTACGAAGACGAAGACGGAGCGGTTGGCGGCAGGCGATCCGCGGCCCTCGCTCGAAGAACGGTACGGCGACCACGCGGGCTACGTGGCGGCGGTGCGGAAGGCGGCGGAGCAGGCGGTGAAAGACCGCTTCCTGTTGCGGAAAGACGCCGATCGCCTGATCGCGCTGGCGGCGGATAGCGACGTGCTGGCGAACAAGTAGCGAGCCGGCTGCGGCTCCGGAGTGTCGCGCTCCCTTCACAAAGAACCACACCTTCACGAATCGTGACAGAGGACCGGGTGAGCCGGACCTGCCCGCCTGACGGGCGCTCCCGCGCCTTTACTTCCACTCGCCCAAACCCCGCGTATTTTTCATGAGCTGTTTCTCCGCGTGATCCCGTTGGTCTAAGTGCGTGAAGAAATCCATGAAACTACACATGCTCGTTTTGTTCGGGCTGGCAACCCTCGGAAGCGTCGAGGCTCAGACCTATACGATTAGCCGGCTCGGTCCTCTCGGGGCGGTGACGGGGCTCGATGCGAACGCGATCTCCATTGTTCCCAAACGGGTGGCGTTAGACTCGGCAGCGAAGACGTTCGGCACGATCCTGGGCACTACCTATGTGGCGACAGAGAGCCAGGTGTTCTCGATCGGTCCGGGCCACACGGTCACGGCGATTGCGGGTGCGGCTTACCGCGGCTTCGCGGGCGAAGGCGCTCCGGCGAGCGCGGGGCTGTTGGACACGCCATCGGGATTGGCGGTGGCTGCGAACGGCGATCTCTACATTTCCGATTCGGGGAACTTCCGCGTTCGCAAAATCCACAACGGCTTGATCAGCACCGTAGCCGGGTCGGGGAATTGCCTGCACGGGCTAGGTGACGGCGGGCCGGCGATCTCGGCTTGCCTGAACGCTCCCATGGGGATCGCGTTCGACACCGCCGGGAATCTCTTCGTAGCCGAGTCCACCAACCAGCGGATCCGCCGTATCGACGCGGTGACGGGCATCATCACCACGGTGGCTGGCGGTGGAGTGAGCTTGGCCGATGGTGTCCTGGCGCTGACCGCCCACTTCTACCAGCCGCGCGCGGTGGCGGTGGATCTGGCCGGGGACATCTTCGTGGCGGATTACCAGTCGCATCAGGTCCGCATGATCGACTCCGGAACACACCTGATCACGACCGTCGCCGGAATCTTCGGCTTCGATCCCAATGCCTTCCCTTACTTCGACCAGAACTCGCCCGTCGGCACCGAAATCGGCCAGCCTCTCGATCTTGCGCTCGACCAGCTCACGGGCCGGGTCTGGATCGCGAGCACCACCGGCCTCTTCGCCGTGAGCCAGACTTTGCACCACATCGCGAAGGCGCCGGACCCGGCAACACCCGGCGCAGTTCTCGGCGTAGTGGTGGATGGCGGCAGCAACGTGCTGGTGGCCGCCGCGCCGCAGACCCACCTGCTCTTCTTCGTCCCCGCTCCGGGCCCGCCCACCATGACCATCGCCGGCACCTACACCCCGCTCTACGGCAACGGCTTCCGCGCCTACACGGCGGATGGCCTCGACCCCATCCAATCCCAGGGCGGGATGTGCGGCGTGACCTACGATGCCGATGGCTCGCTCTACTACGGCGATATGGATCACCACATCCGCAAGGTCACGGGCTACGCTACCATCACCACCATCGCCGGCACGGGCGACGCGACCTCGAGCGGCGATGGCGGCCTCGCCCTCAACGCCGGCTTCGCCAATCCCTGCCAAATAAAAGCCGATGGCCATGGCCACCTGCTCGTCGCCGATACCGCCGAGATCCGCCGCATCGATCTCAGCACCGGGATCGTCACCAAGTATGCCGATGCGGTGGCGCAGCGCATGGCCCTCGACAAAAGCGGCAATCTCTACTTCACCAACACTAATAACCAGGTGAAGCGGGTGGATTCGGTCTCCGGCGCGATTACGCTCGTGGCCGGTAACGGCGGTGCCTTCGACGATGGCGATGGCGGCCTGGCCCTCAGCGCCGGCCTGGGAGCGCCGCGAGGGATTGCCTTCGATGCCTCCGGCGCGATGTACATTTCTACCTACTACAGCATCCGTAAGGTCAACCCGACCACGGGAATCATCACCACCTTCGCCGGCAACGGGCTGCTATTTACGGATGGCATCCCGGTGGCGCAGGCGTGGATTCAGCCGGGCGAACTGGCTTTCGACGCGCGCGGCAACCTGTTGTTCCCGGATTCGGCGCCGCCCTACTCGTCCCCCGTCTTCCTCGGCGATTCCCGCAAGGTTCGCCGCATCAGCCCCGCAGGCATCATCGACACCATCGCAGGGACGGGCGATTTCGGCAATAGCGGCGACGGGGCGGCGGCAACGTTGGCCGTCCTCACGGCTGGGGAAGCGATGGCGCAGGCTCCCAACGGGGACCTCGCGATTCTGCAGACCTCGGCCGCGACCATCACCGAAAACAGCACCAACGAACTCCGCTACGCCCGCATCCTGACCCCGCACACGCTGCCGTTTTTGATCGCAGGATTCCAATCGAAGGTGGATGGGGCTACGCCCGGCAGCCGAGTGTGGACCCTGACCGTCACCAACACGGGTCCGGGCGCCGCCCTGAATCCGCGCGTCGTGAACGTGACGGACACCATCACCGGTCCCGGTGCGGTGACCCTCTCCCCGGTGCTTCCCGCGTCGCTGGGCGCGAGCATTCCACCGGGCGGTACGGCGGCGTACCAGCTCAACCTCTACTTCCCGGCAACCACCCCGATCACGCGCATTTCCCTGACGGTCACCATGACCGACGACAGCGGTCAAATCTACTCACTGACATTCAACAACCTGTTCCGTTAACCCAAGAAAAGGACCTACCCTCATGAAACGCTTTCTTCTTCTTTCGATCGCCGCACTGGCCACACTGCTTCCGGCTGCCGCCGGTCCCTTGTCCCTGACCCTGGACCCGGTGAACGGCCAAGTCTCCGGACCCGCCGGCACCAACGTCGGCTGGGGCTTCACACTCAACGGCGATACTACCGATTGGCTGGTGGTCACCGCTGTGCACCTGGGCGGTGATCCGTTCCCGGTGGGAAGCTCGGCCAACTTCACCGACCTGCTTTCGACCTGGGTAGGCAGCAACGTCCCGCTCGCCCCGGGAGGCACACTCACCCAAAGCTGGGCCGGCGGTCTCGGCCTCGCGCAGTTCGCGATTCCCGGCGTCAGCAGCACGAACGATGTAGGCGCCTTCAACATTCTGGTGGACTACGATCTGTACGATAGCAATCCGTTCACGGACCCCAATGCCAACTATATCGATCCAGGGCTGCTCGGTCCCAGACAGTTCTCTAACACCGCGCAGATCACGGTGACGGCTCCCGATGCCGGCAGTGGCGCGCCCGAGCCTGGTACATGGGTACTCTTCTTGACCGCCGCGCCGCTGATCGTGCTGGGACGCCGGCGGACGCGCCGCGCGTAGGCGGTGAAAGGGCGGCAGGTGGATTCAGCCGGGATCGCTGCGTACGGTCGCGCCGTATCGAATCCACCTGCCGCCGCAAAGCTACCGCCACGAAGAACGGCGGGGAGGGCCTGCTCTGGTACAATCCGGGAGTAGATGAACCCTCAGGACGTCGACATTACCCTAATCCTGAAAGGGTGGGACAG
>CAIRBY010000307.1 GCA_903876865.1 uncultured Acidobacteriia bacterium | reverse complement strand
CTGCATCGGTAATGAAGAACTGGCAGGCGCCGGTGTTGGGGGCGGAGAGGCGCGCAAGGCCGAGCATGCCGGGCTTGTCATACTTCAGGGTCGGTACGAATTCGTCTTTGATGGTGAAGCCGCAATCGCCCGAACCATCGCCGCTCTGTCCATCGCCGGTCTGGATCATGAAGCCGGGAATCACACGGTGGAAGGTGAGGTTGCTGAAGTAGGGGCGCGGGGTCATCTTGCCGGCCTTGTCCTTGGCGGGCTTGGTGCCGCGGGTCAGGGCGACGAAATTCTTGACGGTGTTGGGCGTTTCCTTTTCGAAGAGCTGGGCGGTGATTTTGCCCATGGACGTGTTGATGATCCAATAGAGCCCCGGGGGACGGTCCGGTTCGGGCTCGGCCGCGGGCGCTGCCTTCTTGGCGGCGGTGGCGGGAGCCTTGGCGGGAGCGGCCGCGGCTTTGGCTGGAGCGGCCGGAGCCTTGGCGGGGGCGGCGGGCGCGGAGGCCGGCGGCGTGGTCTGCGCGAACGCGGCGCCGGCGAGGAGCAACAGAATCGATAGCGGTTTCATGGAATTCTCCGTAAACACTCATTCTATTCTAAAGGCAGGCGGATTTTTATGCGGAATCGGATTGCGCTACTGCTGTTGACGGCGGGCCTGCTGGCCGGGCAGACTGACACGGTCACGTTGCTCGCGACCACGGACCTGCACGGGAACCTGGTGCCGGTGGATTATGTGACGGGGCGTCCGGCGGCTCGTGGCCTGGCGAAACTGGGCACGCTGATTCGCGCGGCGCGGGCGGAAAACCAGAATACGCTGCTTATCGATTGCGGCGATACGATTCAGGGTACGGCGTTCGAGGGCGTGTATCAGGCGGCGGTGCGCGGCGGCAAGGCGGCGGGTGGGGACCCCATGATGAAGGCGATGAACCTGCTGGGCTACGACTCGATGACGCTGGGCAATCACGAATTCAACGTGGGGCTGAAGAATTTTCAACAGGCGCGGCGGGATGCGAAGTTCCCGTGGCTTTCGGCGAATACGCAGGTGGCGGCGGGACATGCGGAGGCGCCGTTCGCGCCGTATCTGGTGAAGCTTGTGGGCGGCGTGAAGGTGGCGGTGATCGGTGTCACGACTCCGGTGATCCCGCAGTGGGAGCAGGCGGAGAATCTGGGCGGGTATCGCTTCGGGTCGCCGCTGGCGGCGGTGCGGAGCGCGGTGGCGAAACTACGCAGGGAAGAGAAGCCCGACCTGATCGTGGTGGCGGCGCATTCGGGGTTGGGGCGGAACCTGCAGACGGGCGCGGCGGAAGAGACGGCGGAGAACGTAGTCTACGAACTTGCCGAGCAGGCGCCGGAAGTGGACGCAATCGTCTACGGACATTCGCATCAGCAGGTGGAGGGGCGGTTGGTGGGCAAGGTGCTGCTGGTGCAGCCGAAGAACTGGGGCGCGAATCTGGCGCGGCTCGATTTCCACTTGCGGCGGGCGGCGGACGGGCGGTGGGAAGTGGCGTCGAAGGAGAGCCGGCTGATTCCGGTCACGGAGCAGACCGCGGCGGCGGCGGACCTGATGGCTCTGGCGAAGCCGTACGAAGAGGCGGCGCAGCGGTACTTGAACACGCCGGTGGCGCAATCGGCGGCGGAACTGACGGGGGCGCGGGGGCGCGAGGAACCGACCGCGGTGGTGGAGGCGATCCAGCGGGTGCAACTTTTTTACGCGAAGGCGGATGTCTCCTTCACGGCGCTGTTCGAACCCACCGTGCGCATCCCGAAGGGCGAGGTGACGGTGCGGCAGATCGCGGCGCTATACCCTTACGACAATCAACTGCTGGCGATCGAGGGCACGGGGAAGATGGTGAAGGACGCGCTGGAAAATGCGGCGCGCTTCTATTCCGATAAGAGCGTGTTCGGCTTCAACTACGATATGGCGTCCGGCGTGGAGTATGAGATCGACCGCTCGCGCACGGTGGGGGACCGGGTGGGCAACTTGCGCTGGCACGGCAAGCCGCTGGAGCCGGAGACGCGGCTGCGGATCGCGGTCAACAACTATCGCGCCGGGGGCAGCGCCGGTTACGGAATGTTCCGCGATGCGAAGGTGCTGTGGCGGTCCGGAGAGGAAATTCGCGAATTGGTGATCCGGTATTACAGCGAGCGGAAGACGATCCCGGTGGACGCTCCGTCGAACTGGAAACTGCAGCATTAAGGGGGCGAAGAGCCACTTCAGGCAGGAGTGAAGTGAGCCGCGCGGTTGGCAGGCGAAAGCGCCTGCCCTACTTTGCTGATGAACTTCTCGGCGGGGCATGCTGCGGCTCGTGCTGCTTTGCCTAGGCTTCGGCTTTGGTTTCGATTTTCGCCCGGGTCTGGAAGAAGACGGCGACGAGGGCGAGGATGACGAAGGCTCCGGCGCCGGAGCCGAGCCAGAAGGCGTTCCAGTTGTGGGTCAGGCCAGTCGCGGTGCGGGTGGAGAAGAAATCGAGCGCGCTGCCGGAGAGCAGCGAGCCGATGAACATGCCGACGCCATAGGTGAGGAAGGTGAGGAAGCCTTGCGCGGTGCCGCGCAAATGCGCGGGCGCCTCCTGATCCGTGTACAACTGCCCGGTCATGAAGAAGAAGTCGAAGCAGAAGCCGTGCAGCAGGATGGCGAGGTAGAACATCCAGACCAATGAACTGGAATTGCCGAAGGCGAGCAGGCCATAACGCACGCTCCAGCAGGTGAGGCCGAGCATGAAGACGCCGCGCACGGAGATCTTGCGGAAGATGAGCGGCATGAGCAGCATCACGCCGACTTCGGAGAGTTGGCCGAGCGTCATCTTCCCCGCCGCATTCTCCACGCCGACTTCGTTCAGATAGGCGTTGGTGAACGAGAAGTAGAACGTGAGCGGGATGCAGGCGAGGATGGAGGCGATCACGAAGATCAGGTAGGCGCGTTTTTTCAGCATCACCAGCGCGTCCAGGCCGAGCAGGCTGCGCACGGTGATCTTCTGGCCCTTGCCGGTGGGCGGCGTGTGCGGGAGGGTGAGGCAGAAGAGGCTCATGACGACGGACGCTCCGGCGGCGAGCAGAAATTGCGTGGCCTGTTTTTCCACGCCGAGGCGGCCGATGGTCTGGCCGATCGCGATCCAGCCGATGGTGGCGAACATGCGGATAAAGGGGAACTCGCCGCCCGCGTTGGTCAACTGCCGCAGGGTGAGCGAATTGGTGAGGCCGATGGTGGGGAAGAAGCAGAGGCAGTAGAGCAGCACCAGCGCATAGACGGAGGCGAAGCTGGTGACGCGCGTGACGCCGAAGAGCAGGATGGCGCCCAGCAGGTGGAGGGCGGCCAGCACCTTTTCGGTGGCGAAGAAACGGTCCGCGATCAGGCCGATGAAGAAGGGCGAGATCATGCTCGCCAGCGCCCCGGTTCCGAAGACCGCGCCTGCCTCCGTGCCGGAGAATTTCAGGGTCTCCGTCAGGTAGGTGGTGATCGTGACGTACCACGATCCCCAAATCACATAGTTCAGGAACATCATCAGGCACAGGCGCGCCTTCAACGAAGAGGACATAGGTGTCAGTGTAAACGAAAGCGCGGGAAAAGGGCGTGCGGCGCCGCCTTTCCCGCGCGAGGGGGCGGGAGTTAGCTTTCGTCGGCGGAGGGTCCGTAGATGGAGGGCACGGCGATATCGCAGAGGCGCAGGTAGACGGAGAGTTGTCCGCGATGGTGGATGATGTGGTTGAGGATCATGCCGCGCACCACGGCGATCCGGGGCATGGTGAACATGGCCACGCCGCCGCCCAGCAGGCTCCAGGGGGTCATCATGGCCGCGTCATCGGTCGCGAGCAGGGCGGCGCGGAAATCGGCCGCGCCTTTATCGAAGGCCGCCAGCAGTTCGGCGGTGGTCTTGGCCACGGGTGCGACGAACGGCTCGCCGCCTACGGGGGCATAATCGAAGCTCTCGCTTTGCATGGTCACCACGCCCCAGCCGAGCATGGTGGCGATGTGCATGGCCAAAGAGCCCATGTCGAAGGACTTGGGGTGGGGTTTGTAGGTGAATTGATCGTCGGGAATCCGTTCCAGGCACTTGCGGGTGGTCTTCATTTCCTGGTCGAACTCGGGGATGAGGGTATCGCAGATTCGCATGGTTTCCTCCAGTGGGGAATTCGCTTTTTATTCGCCAGACGATTGTAGCCCGCGCCTTGTCCAGGATCAATAGGGAAAGTGAAGAATTTACGCCCTGGACGGGTATTCTAGAGAGGAATGGCCGCTGCCCGCTCCACGTTCTGGTCCACCATCACGCGCTTCGATGCCACGCAACTGGCGCCGGTGATGGCGTTCCGCAACTCGCTGGGGGTGGCGGTGTCGCTGGCGGTGGGGATTCTGGCGGGGAATCCGGCGGCGGGTGTGATGGCGGCCTCGGGCGCGCTCAACGCGGCGTTCTCGGATGGCTCCGACCCCTACCGGCACCGCGGGCGGCGGATGTTCGCGGCCTCGGTGTGCGTGGCGGTGGCGGTGTTCATCGGGCGCCTGATCGGGCACAATCACCCGCTGGCGATTCTGCTCTCGGCGGCGTGCGCGATTGTGGCGGGCCTGCTGGTGGCGGCGGGCGGTCCGCCGGGCGATATCGGCGCGATTACGCTGGTAACGTTGATTGTCTACTCGGCCTCCCCGGCCAACTCCTTCGGCAAGGCGCTTTCGGCGGGGCTGCTGGCGTTCAGCGGGGCGCTGGTGCAGATCGGGCTTTCGCTGGCGTTCTGGTTCGTGCATCGGTACCGGCCGGAGGGTCGCGCGCTGGCGCAGTTGTATGAGGAACTGGCGCGCAGCATCTCGGCGGGAGGGTCGGCGCACGAGGCTCCGCCGACCACGGCGCCGATTCTGGCGGCGCGCACGGCGCTGGCGGCGCTGCACACCACTCGCACGGTGGAGGCGGAGCGCTTCCTGGCCCTGTTCAGCCAGGCCGAGCGCATCCGG
>CAIRBY010000306.1 GCA_903876865.1 uncultured Acidobacteriia bacterium | reverse complement strand
GCCCCCAGCGCCCCCGCGAACAGCACCTGCGCCATATGCAGATGCACCATCAGCATCCCGCCCAAAGTCAGCAGCGGCAGGTGGCGCATACGCCCCGCCGCCACCGAGATGCACGCCGTCACGAAGAAGAGGAACGGGAACAGCGCCACGTGCGGCATCCACAGCGAGACCAGCGCGCTCTGCCCGATCGTCTGATTCACCAGGCAGATCACCACCACCGCGCCCGTCCACGCCAGCGCGCGAAACTGCTCTCCGCCCGCGTGCCCCACCCAGATCTCGATCACCCCGAACAACAGCGCCGTATTCCACAGCACCAGCATGATCCACTGCGCGTTCACCGCCGAGGGAACAACCCGCAGCCAGTCGTGGAATAGGTACTCGCCCGCCCCCAGCACATAGAACATCGCCGGACCCGGATGGTGAAACTCCCAGCGCGAGTAGTTGCCCAGCATCTCGCGCCCCTGCTTGGCGTGAAACACCTGCAGCGAATTCGCCGCCAGGTCCGTGCCCTCAATCGCAGGCGTCCGCAGCCCCTGCCAGTTCACCGCGATCACGATCGCAGCAAACAGCACCGGCATCAGCCACCCCGGCCACTCCGCCCGCCATGAGGCCATCCGCTCCCGCATGCGTCTACCCGCGCGGATACTGCCCTTGTCCCTGATTAACGTGTTTCCAGTTCAGTTCCACCAGGTACAGCGGATTTCCGTCCGGGTCCTCGAAATGCGCGAACTTCCCCGCCTTGCCTTCGTCCGCCACTCCAGAGAAGCGCACGCCCTTCTCAGCCAGCGTCCGCATCGCATCCTCGATCCGCCCGGTCAACTCCAGACCAATCGAGGGACTGCCCTTCCTCGCCTCCGCCGCCACCGCCTGCGCCGCCGGATGCAGCCCGATCGTGAGCCCGCGCCCCAACTCCACGCTCGCCCAGTGATCGCCAAAACGGTACACCAGTTTCAGCCCCAGCGTCTCCGTATAGAATCGGACCGCCCGCTCCATCTCGGTCACGTAAATCGTCACATTCCCGGCAGCGAACATGAGCGACCTAATCGAGTTGGTACATCACCATGCCAGAGAGCAGCTTGGGATAGAAGTCGGTCGATTTCTGCGGCATCACCCCGCCGCCGAAGCTCGTGTCCGCCACCTGCTTCACGCTCGTCGGCTTCAGCAGAAACGCGATCTCCGCCGCGCCCTTCTTCACCTCCGCCACCGCCGCATCCATCCCGCGGATGTAGCGCAGGTGCTTCTCATCCCGCACCGCCTCTTCGCTGATCCCGAGCGCCTTGCCGAGCAGACCCGTGTGCAGGATCACCACGTCGAGCGCGCCCCGCGCCGCGCGATCCTCCAGGCTGTACAGCTTTTCCCCGATCGCCGCCCCGATGATGCTGCGGTCGCCCGTCTCCGCCCACGCCGCCTGCAACTCACCCAGCGACGCAATCTCTTTCACCTCGAAATCCCGCCCCGCCGCCTCCAGGAATCCCGAGGCATCCACGCCGCTCACCAGCCGGTGCGTCGCCAGGATCTTCAGCCCCGCCGCGTGCATGTTATAAAACGCCATCATCATCCGGCTGCCGCCCGCCACCCCCGGATTCTCGCGATGGAACGCCATCGCCGTTTCATACCGGTGATGCCCGTCCGCGATCAGCAGCTTCTGCTCCGCCATCAGCTCCTGAATCTGCGCGCTCGCCGCCACTTTCCAGATGCGGTGGATGGCCCCGTACTCGTCTGTCACCGTATCGATCGGCGCGCTCTCTGCCGCTTCGTCCAGCAGCGCGTCGATCGCGCCCGCCGGGTCGGCATACAGCATGAAGATCGGTTCGAAGTGCGTGTGCGTGTGCTTCAGCAGCTCCATCCGGTCTTTCTTCGGACCGCTCAGCGTCTGCTCGTGCCGGAACACGATTCCCGCCGCGTACTCTTCCACCTGACCGAGCGCGATGAAGCCCTTGCGCACCAGCCGCTCGCCCGTATCCGGCACCACGAACTCCTGGAAGTAGGCGAACATCCCCGGCTCGGCGTCGCGCGCCCACACACCGCTCGCAATCCACTCGTTCATGGTCCGCGTCGCGCGCGTGTAGACGTTCTCCGCCGCCGTGTCGTCAGCCTTGCGCTCGCCCAGAATCACGCGCACCAGGTTGTACGGAGACGCCGCCAGGTAGTGACTCTGCATCGCCGGCGAGATCTTATCGTACGGCTGCGTCACCAGGTTCTGTAAAGGACCGGCCGCCGCGGCGTACCGGTAGGGTTGGAAAGGAAATATTTTGGCCAACCCCCATTATAAATGCTGAGGCTGCTCCCTCGCCCGGCCAGAAACCCTACTTCACAAACCCCGCGATATCCTCGATCACCGCCGCCGCCACGTGCCCCGCCTTCGCGTACTCCGCCGGCAGGCTCTTCCCCTCGCCAGCCACGAACAAGTGGTTCAACGCCGGGTAGCTCTTCAGCTTCACGCCCTTGCTCGCGCCCACCGTCGCCTTCCACATACCGAAATCCGTCATCGTCACCTGATAATCGCGCTCGCCCTGCAAAATCAGCATCGGCACGCCCAGCGCCTTCGCCGCCGCATCCGGATGATACTCTTTCAGATCCACCCAATACGAAATGGGCACCCCGCCCAGCGCCGGCGAATCCTCGTCGCCGATCTCCAGCTTCTTCACCTTCGCCTGCAAGCCCTTCGCCGTGTCCATCTGGTTGCCCTTCACGCCCAGGTATTCCGCCTGCTCCACCAGCAGATCTTCCATCGGCCGCACATTGCCCGCCATCAGCACCATGCCCGCCAACTTCCCATCCGCCTCCGCAATCCGCGGCGCCAGGTACGCCCCCATGCTATGGCCAATCAGATACACCTTCTGCCCGTTCACTTCCGGCTGCGTGCGCAACAACGCCAGCGCCTTCTCCGCATCTTCCACTACTTCTTCCTGCACCGTGAACTTCCCCAGCGCCGCCACCCGCGGACCGTACATCTTCGTCCGCTTCTCATACCGCAGCACCACGATCCCGCGCGACGCCAATCCCTCGGCCAGATCCTTGAACACCTTCGCCCCGCCCACCGTCTCGTCGCGATCGTTCGGCCCCGACCCGTGCACCAGCACCACCGCCGGGAATGGCCCCGCGCCCACCGGCACCGTCAGCGTGCCCGGCAGTTTCCACTCGCCTTCGCCCACCGTCACCGCGCGCTCTTTGAAGCTGTCCGGCTTGCTGTATTCCGGCCGCTTCCAATCCACGCCGCCCGGCAGTTGGAAGAACCCGGCCATCAAGCCGCTCGCGTTGATCACCACACGGAAGTTGATGTTCTGATTCGCGAACTTCACCGGGATCATCGCGATGCTGTTCGGCCCCGATTTCGTCACCGTCGTCTCGCCGATGCTCTGCACCGCGCCGTAGCCTTTGATCAGCGCCCCCAGCTTGACCAGTTCCGTCTCCGGCAGGTCCTTCTGCACCGCCGCCGTCGCGCCGGCCAGAAACTCGGGATACTTGCCTGCCAGCAGCAGGTCCACAGCCTTTCTGGCAAGAGCGCCCGGATCCGGAGCCTGCGCCAGCAACAGCATCGTGAGCAAAGGGAAGAGGGTTAAGGCACGCTTCAACATGACACCTTCATGTTACTGCGCTTCGCGCGGCCGCAACTACCGCCTTCCCAGATTGGCCCGGATCTTCGCCGACGCCATGTACGCGATCGCCTGAATCGTCAGCGAGGGGTTAAACCCGCCGTTATTCACGTGCACGCTCCCATCCACCACATAGACGTTGTCCACATCGTGCAGCCGGCACGTCGCATCCACCACCGAGGTCTTCGGATCCTTCCCCATCCGGCAAGTCCCCGCCTGATGCTGTCCGCCGCTCACGCCCGCGCCCGGCAGCTTCTGCCACGTCTTCACCGCCCCCGCCGCCTTCAGCCACGCCTCCGCCTTCCCCGCGATCACCCTGCCCACCGCCAGATCGTTCGCATGCTTCCGCCCGCTGATGCGCAGCGTCGGGATGCCCCACGCGTCCTTCACCTCCGGCGCCAGCTCCACCCGGCTCTCAAACATCGGCATCTCCTGCACCGGACCCTGCACCGCCACCGTGCGCTTGTAATTCTCCCGCACGTGCCGTTTGTGCGCCGCTCCCCAGCGCGGCACGTCCGGCGGCATCGCATTGCGCGCGAACAGATACGGCAGCCGGATGAATTCATTGGCCAGCATCGCCCCGCCCTTCAGCCCGTCGCCCAACCCGTGATTGAAATCGCAGCACGCCACCCGCGCCCCCGGTCCCACGCCGTCATACACGTCCTGCGCCATCAACCCGTAGGCGCCGGAGTAGGCGTGCCCCTGCAGATTCCGCCCCACCCAATCGTTGTTGTTGCCCAGCCCCCGCGGAAACAGCTTGCTCGCCGAATTGAACAGCAGCCGCGGCGTCTCCGTCGCCGAGCAGCACGCCACCACCATCCGGCATGGCTGCTCCATCAACTCCTTGCCCCGGTAATACTCCACGCCCGTCGCCCGCCCGCGCGCGTCCGTCACGATCCGCCGCGCCACGCACCCCGTCCGCAACTCGCAATGCTTCGTCGCCACCGCGCGCGGAATCACCGTCACCGCCGTCGAATTCTTCGCCTCCACCTCGCACGCGAAACCCACGCAATGCAGGCACTCCACGCACGCCCCGCGCCCCTGATACGCCACCGAATTGATCGCCATCGGGATCGGGAACGGATGCCAGCCCAGCCCCCGCGCCGCTTGGAACAACTGCGTCGCCTCTTTGTTCAGCGGCAGCGGCGGCATCGGGTACGGCTTGCTGCGCGGCGGCTCGAACGTGTTCGCGCCCGCCTGCCCGGAGACGCCGATCTCCCACTCCGCCTTCGTGTAGAACGGCTCCAGATCCTGATACGTAATCGGCCAGTCGGCCAGCGTGCTGCCCTCCACCGCGCCATACGTGGTACGCAGGTGAAAGTCCTGCTCCATGTAGCGCCACGCCATCGCGCCGTAACTCGTGGTCCCGCCGCCCACGCACGCCGCAATATTGTTGTACGCGCCCTCGCTCGGCAGCACCTTGTTCCAGGTGCCGCCCGCCCCCTGCACCAGCCGCACGTAGTGTTCGTCATCCGGTCCGAAGGCATTGCCCAGCACCGTGGTCCGCTGACTGCGCAACTCGTCGTGCCCCGTCTCCAGGAACGCCTGCGCCCGCCCCCGCTCCAGCAGCACCACGCTGTGACCCGCCAGCGCCAGTTGCTCCGCCACGAGTCCGCCCGCGCCGCCCGCGCCCACCACCACCACATCCACCCTCTGCAGTTTCACTGGTGATGCCCTCCCGCCTGCCCCGCAATCCCAATCATCTTCCAACTCGCCTCGTCCAGATTCCCGCCATGCGCCGGGTCGCCATAGAACCCCTGCATCACGTGATCCACCACCAGCGCGAAGAATGCCGCCTGCTCGCCTTTCAGTTGCTCCAGCGCCGCCGTCTGCGCCTCAAAGGTCAGCTCCAACAACTGCCGGAACGCCCCCAACCCGGCCTTGTAGCGCGGCGCGAATCGCCCCAGCGGCCCCGCCAGTTGCCGGTCGATGTAATACAGCACGCCCGCCTCCTTCGCGCCCGGACCCTTCCCATCCGGAAGTCCATCCGCCGGCACGATCTGCGCGCACAGCGCCTCCACAATGCGCGCCTCCTCCGCCGTGAATACCTGAAGCGGTCCCGCCGCGTAAAACGGAAGCGGGAGCGCAGAGAACAGAAACAGTCGCCGGTTGATCGGTTGCATAGCCGTATGTCCCGTCATTGTACTCTCACGCACTGCTCCCGCCCGGCACTAAACCGCGCCTATCCGAAGTTAGCGGGGCATCTCCCTATATCGGCTCTGCCCGGATGGCACCGGTACCGCGTTAGTACGCTACTGCCTCGAATTCATACTAGGAATTAGGATGGAATAGGAACCGGAAGAACCCATGCATCCAGTCGAAATCACCTACTTCGCCATCACCCTGTTCCTGGCTCTGGCCGGCTTGATCAAGTGGAAGTACCGCAAAGACGAGATGGCCGCACGGCTGAATCGCGGGCTCAAAGGCTACGTCGAAGGCAAGGGCGCCGCCCATTGCCTTGCCACGGCGAAGCTCCCCGCCGCCGATGAGACCGGCACGGAAGACCTGATCGTCGCCTAGGTAGGGCAGGCGTTTCCGCCTGCCAACTCCTGTGTCTTGCCGACGCCTTCTGCTCCAGGTTGTTTTCTTGTGGGGCGGTCCCCCCGGACCGCTTGTGGGGCGGTCCCCCCGGACCGCTTGTGGG
>CAIRBY010000305.1 GCA_903876865.1 uncultured Acidobacteriia bacterium | reverse complement strand
CTCCGCGCTGTGCCGCCCACTTCACGCACACCACCGCGGGATGCACGCCCAACCGCGCGGCGATGCGCACGATCGCGGGGTCTTCCACGTCCACCGTGTCCTGGGGCGTGCGGTCGCGCTCGGGGCGTCCCGGGGAGCCGATCGGGCTATACGCCACCGGTTCGATCCCCTGCGCGCGCACGTATTGGAAGAGTTCGGTCTGCTGCAGGTGCGGGTGCATCTCCATCTCGTTCACCGCGGGTTTGATGCGCGCATCGGACAGCAGCAGATTGAGTTTGGGGATGGTCATGTTGCTGGTGCCGATGTGGCGCACCAGGCCCAGATCCACCAGTTTCTCCATCTGCCGCCATGTCTTCATGTAATCGGCGTGGATATAGGGGCGCGCATCGGGACTGCGCGAACTCACGTCGCAGCCCGGCGGATGGAAGTTGGGGAAGGGCCAGTGGATCAGGTAGAGGTCCAGGTAATCGAGCTGCAGGTCCGCCAGCGATTGGCGGCAGGAGGCGATCACATCGTCTTCGCCGTGCTTGTCGTTCCAGAGTTTGGAGGTGATCCACAACTCCTCGCGGCGAATTCCGCTCGCGATGATCTCGCGCAGAGAATGGCCGATGCGGTCTTCGTTGCGGTAGACGCTGGCGCAATCGAAGTGACGGTAGCCAACCGCTGCCGCACCCTTGACCGCCGCGGCGATCTGATCCGCGGTCACGTGATCGCTGCCGAAAGTGCCGAGCCCGATGGCCGGCATCAGTGCGCCGGTATAGAGCGTTCGCTGAGGAACCAGAGAGGGATTCATGAGTAAGAGACCAAATACTATCCTACTCGGAAAAGAGGGGAAAAGGCTAGGCTTTATCGTTTACTTTGAGGAAGGGCGCCCCCGCTGTTCCGAGGGCGCCCCGAGGGGGTTTAGTCTTTGCTGATTTCGATGCGCATGCAGTAGAAGCTGCGATACACAAAGATGGCCGAGACGATGAAGAAGACGGCAGCCAGGCTCGTGGTGAGCGCGTTGCCCTGCTTCTCGGAAAGCTGAACGGCGAGAGAAACCGCCAGGAGACCGAACAACGTGGTGAACTTGATGATCGGGTTCAGCGCCACGCTGCTGGTATCTTTGAACGGATCGCCCACGGTGTCGCCGACGACGCAGGCATCGTGCAGCGGAGTGCCCTTGGCGCGCAGTTCGGTTTCCACGACCTTCTTGGCGTTATCCCACGCACCGCCGGCATTGGCCATGAAGATGGCCTGGAACAAGCCGAACAGCGCGATCGAAACCAGGTAGCCCACGAAGAAGAAGGGCTCCAGGAACGCGAAGGAAAGCGTGGCGAAGAAGACCGTGACGAAGATGTTGAACATACCCTTCTGCGCATACTTCGTGCAGATCTCCACCACCTTCTTCGAATCCGCGACACTGGCCTTATCGGTCGTGTCGAGCTTGATGTTCTTCTTGATGAACTCCACCGCCTGGTAAGCGCCCGTGGTGACGGCTTGTGCGCTGGCTCCGGTGAACCAGTAGATTACCGCGCCGCCCGCAATCGAACCCAGCAGGAAGGGAGCATGCATCAGGCTGAGCTTATCCATGTTGATGGTGAGCCCATGGGTCAACGCCACGATGGTGGAGAAGATCATGGTGGTGGCGCCGACCACCGCCGTGCCGATCAGGACCGGCTTCGACGTGGCTTTGAAGGTGTTGCCCGCGCCATCGTTCTCTTCCAGGTTGTCCTTGGCCTTTTCGAACTGAGGCGAGAAGCCAAAGTTCTTTTGCAGGTCCGCTTCAATACCGGGAATGGTTTCGATGGTGGAGAGTTCGTAGACGGATTGCGCGTTGTCGGTCACGGGGC
Organism: uncultured Acidobacteriia bacterium; assembly: GCA_903876865.1. Taxonomy (GTDB): domain Bacteria; phylum Acidobacteriota; class Terriglobia; order Bryobacterales; family Bryobacteraceae; genus Solibacter. The sequence continues at coordinate 7,269 of CAIRBY010000305.1, read as the reverse complement.
CGTAGCTATCCACGGCGATGGTCACCGGACCCATGCCGAGGAAGCCGAAGGCCACCAGGCCGAAAGCGAAGACCGCCGGCGCCAGCATGAGGGCATGCGGAGCCACCGGGAACATGGTGCTCATGAAATAGCCCATGCTCATCAGGGCCAGCATGGCCATGCCGAGCCAGTAGGCGCTGAAGTTGCCGGCCACGAAGCCGGAGAGAATGTTGAGCGACGCGCCGCCTTCACGGGAGCTGGTCACGATTTCACGCACGTGGCGTGAGTTCGTGGAGGTGAAGACCTTGACGAATTCGGGGATCAACGCGCCTGCGAGCGTGCCGCAACTGATGATGGAAGCGAGCTTCCACCACATCGACGTGTCGCCGCCGAGGGTGGGGATCATCATGGAACTGATGATGTAGGTGAGCACGATCGAGAGGATCGAAGTGAGCCAGACCAGCGTGGTCAGGGGCGCTTCAAAATTGAACTTGTCGGCAGTGGCGTACTTCGCTTTGGCGATTGCGCCGTTGATGAAGTAGCCGACGCCGGAGGAGAGCACCATCATCACGCGCATGGAGAAGATCCATACCAGCAACTGCACCTGAATCTTGGGTTCGGGTACGGCCAGCATGATGAAGGTGATGAGCGCGACTCCGGTGACGCCATAGGTCTCGAAACCATCGGCGGAGGGTCCCACCGAATCGCCCGCGTTGTCGCCCGTGCAATCGGCGATCACGCCGGGGTTGCGGGCGTCGTCTTCCTTGATCTTGAATACGATCTTCATCAAGTCGCTGCCGATATCGGCGATCTTGGTGAAGATGCCGCCGGCCACGCGAAGAGCCGCGGCGCCGAGCGATTCACCGATCGCGAAGCCGATGAAGCAGCTGCCCGCCAGATCGCCCGGGATGAAGAGCAGAATGCAGAGCATGATCAGCAGTTCGACCGAGACCAGGAGCATACCGATGCTCATGCCCGCCTGCAACGGAATTTCATAGCAGGGGAAGGGCTTGCCGCGCAGCGCGGCGAAGGCCGTGCGCGAATTGGCAAACGTATTGACGCGCATGCCGAAGGCCGCTACCAGGAAGCTGCCGGAAATGCCAACCACGCTGAACGCCAGGATGATTGCGACCTTATACGCCTCGAAGCTCAGCATAAAGCCGAAGTAGAAAATAATGATCACTGCGATGAAGCCTTCGAGTACGCACAGGAACTTGCCCTGGGTGGCGAGGTAGGTCTTGCAGGTTTCGTAAATCAGTTCGCTGACTTCGCGCATGGAGCTGTGAACCGGCATGTCGCGAAGGCGTGTAAAAATGATGAGGCCGAAGATTAAGCCGAGGGCGCTGACGACCAGACCGCCCATCAGCAAGTGACTCCCGGTGAAACCGCCGAGAAACGTGACAAGCTTTTCATCGTTGAAGCTCGGGAGTTTGAGGTTGGCTTCACCTCCTCCTGTTTCTTGAGCCATCAGCGGCGCGCCGAGCGCCGCCAAGGCAATGACCATCATCATGAGTGCGCGGAATGCGGAACGTAGTTGCGCGTGAGCGGTGCATCGCTCGCCACGGAACGTGTCCGGGTTGGAGGACATAAGGAAATTCTCCCCTTACAGAATCTCCGGTACCGGCTGCGTGTCGGTGAATGCCGCAGCGGACCGGGCTGGTGCGTAATTACTCTACTACAACCGACCACACAGTATAAGAGATGTACAGATCGGAAATCAATGAAATCGGGCGTTTCGGCGCACCCTAATTTACATTCCGGGGCGTATCTTGATTTCGGACCCGTAATTCCGATATGGCTCCGTGTGGGTTGGCCGAAATCGCGAATGCAAAGCGGCAGTTCGGTCGCCGGAGCGGATGCCCGCCGTGCGGACACAACTCAGGCTTGGCGTTTCAATCTGGATGGGGAGAACTGCGGGAGGGAGGATGAAAACTAGCTGGAGGCACGGTCTGGAAGGACCGCACCTCTCGCAAACTCAGGGGATCAATCTTGCTTAGGCGGGGCTAACGTCTTCAGCCTGCAAGCCCTTCGGGCCCTTCTTCACGACGAACGAGACGCGTGCGCCTTCATCGAGTGAACGATAGCCGCTCGCCGAAATGGCGGAAAAATGGACGAACACATCTTCCCCATTCTCGCGCTGGATAAAGCCGAAGCCCTTACCAGCGTTGAACCACTTTACTGTACCTGTTTCTCTCATGTTTCCTCTTCCTTACGATCCTTAAACTCCTAACTCATCGATTGAGGGTTGTACTGCCGAGGTGACGAGAAATTTCTGGCACACTTTCAGCGGATTCAAACGACGTGAGAGGATTTCAGATCCTGTCTAGCACCTTAAGCTTACCACGCGAAACGCAATCTTGCTTGAAGGAGTTTATTTCCCTTCGCCCCATTCGCTCTCCAACATGCGGGAATACTCACCGGATGCATAGAGATCGAAGCGAAAATTGGCTGCCAGCAGCGGTTCGTGGGCCTGCGAATCCAGGTAGCAGCGGTAAAGGGCATCCGCACAACGATGGTAGTTGCGCAGGAACTCCTCGGCTATGGCGTCCACGGCAGGGGGTTGCGAAAAGACTGTATTGATGCCGATGGCGCGGGAGAAGATCGAAACGTAATCCGCCACGCCCCAGCGCAGCAGTTTTTCCTTGACCCCTTCCGGCGCGCTTTTGGTCAACAGGCTCGCGAAACTCTGGCGGTGGATTTCCAGGTCCTGCAACTCCGGCAGGCGCTCCGCCCACTCCACGCATTGATCGACCCAGCGCAGCACATCCTTGCCCAGAAAATAGAGCATGCGCAACTCGGCGTAGCGCCCGGAAAGCAATCGCCGCTTCAATTCCTCCTGATCTTGCCCCTCGCTCGGCATCAGGCCGGAAAGCATCAGCGCCGCCTTGGAATTCTCCAACAACGCGGAGGGCGGTACCCGCTCATTAAAAGGATGGAGGATGAGCGGTGGCAATTCCCAGACGGTTTCTCCCAACTTCGTGATGGCCGGTGACATGTTGCTCCCACTCCCAATATCGGCTGAATTGGTGCAGACTTTAGAGGTTCATATCGAAAGAGATCATAGTCATGCCAGTCCCACCCGTCCTACAGTAAAGGTGGGTTTGGTACATGACTAGGTTGCGGGTTTTCGTGAAGGCCTTCAATGTCGGGGACCGTGGGCAGGATTTAGCTGAGTACTGCCTGCTCACGGCCTTGGTCGCCTTGATCGCCGCCGGCATTATGGTCCATGTGTCGGGTGGAATGTCGGCCGTTTGGGGAGGCGCCAATACCTCGCTCGCAGCCGGCAATCAGGCAGTCCAGGGCAGTTCCGGTCCCGGAGACTCCACCGCCAGCCACCGGGACCGCTAAGCGCTTTTCGCTCTATCTGTTCCCGCTCCCCCGCCTATTTGACGTCGAGTCCGAGGAAGCGGTGCGCGTTGCCGTAGCAGATGTCGCGGATCATCGGTCCCACCAACTCGTCGCTATCCGGCAATTCTCCGTTCTCCACATCCTTCCCGAACAGATCGCAGAGTACGCGGCGGAAATATTCGTGCCGCGGATAGCTCATGAAGGAGCGTGAATCGGTCAGCATGCCCAGAAACTGGGAAATCAGGCCACAGTTGGAGAGGGCGTTCATCTGCCACTGCATGGCTTCTTTCTGGTCCAGGAACCACCAGCCGCTGCCGAATTGGACTTTGCCGGCGGTGATGCCGTCCTGGAAATTGCCGATCATGGTGGCGAGCGCGTAATTGTCCGCCGGATTCAGATTGTAGAGGATCGTCTTGGGCAGTGAGTTTTCCGAATCCAGGCGGTCCAGGTAGGCGCCGAGCGCGTCCGCCTGCAGCCAGTCGCCGATCGAATCCCAGCCCGTATCCGCTCCCATCTCTTTGAAACGGCGAGTGTTGTTATTGCGGCGCGCGCCCAGGTGCATCTGCTTGGTCCAGCCCTTTTCGGCGTCGAGGCGGCCGAAAATCAACATCATATAGGCCGCGAACTGGCAATGTTCCTGGTGGGTGGCGGCATGTCCGCCGCGGGCGCGGCCGAAGATGCGGCTGGCCTCGTGTTCGGTCGGAAAATCGCTGAAGGCGTGGTTCAGGCCGTGATCGCTCAACCGCCCGCCGAGGCTGTGGAAGAAATCGTGGCGTTTGCGCAGGGCGTCCACGAAATCCGGCAGATGCTGAATCTCGGTATTGCTGACCTCGGCGAGTTTTTCCACCCAGGGGTTGAATAGCGCCGGGGCGTGAACGGTCATGGCCTTATCGGGCCGGAACGTGGGAAAAACCCGGGTGGCGAGGCCGCTGCCGGCAATCGCCTGATGAGCGGCCAGATCGTCGGTCGGATCGTCCGTGGTGCAGACAGCTTTGACCTGAAACTTGTCCAGGATGCCGTGAGCGGTCAGTTCCGGCTTGGCGAGTTCGGCATTGGCCTGCTCCCAGATGCGCGGCGCGCTCTTTTCATCCAGCAATTCGTCGATCCCGAAGTAGCGCTTCAACTCCAGGTGGGTCCAATGATAAAGAGGATTGCGCAGCGTGGCGGGCACGGTTCGAGCCCAGGCCAGGAACTTGTCGTAAACCGGAGCGTCGCCCGTGCAGAGGCGCTCGGCCACCCCATTGGCACGCATCGCGCGCCATTTATAGTGATCGCCTTCCAACCAGATCTCAAACAGGTTCTGGAAGCGGCGATTGCGCGCCACATCCTGTGGCGGGAGGTGGCAGTGATAGTCCAGAATGGGCTGACCCTCGGCGAAGGTGTGATATAGCCGGCGCGAGGTCTTGGTGCTGAGGAGGAAATCTTCGTGGATGAAAGACATATAACCCGCTAAATGCTGATTGAAACACACTTCAGTAGGATAATGATAGCCACTGTGCGGTGCTTCCCCCGCGCGCATTCAAGCGGCGCGGTACGCGGCAGAAGGTTCGGAATTCAGATGGAGATGGCGATGAAGAGATTCCTGGTGATGCTGAGCCTTGCGGCGGTGAGCTTTGCACAGCCCGCGGTCAAGAAGATTCCCGCCGATGGCATTGCGGTGCCGGAGGCCGATCGCGCGGAACTGGACGCGGGCCTGAAGCACCTCTACGCCTCCATCGCGCGGCTGAAACCGGGTCCGCTCGTGCCGGACGTGATGGTCTTCGCAGAGGCTGTGCGCTTCGCCGTGCAGTACAACGAGTTCTTCAAGCCGGGCGAGATTGCGGCGGCGAAATTGCTGTTGAAGCAGGGCGAAGAGCGTGCCGCGCAACTGGCTGCCGGACAGGCGCCCTGGACCACGGCCACCGGCCTGGTGGTGCGCGGCTACGTTTCGAAGATCGACAAGAGCGTGCAGCCTTATGGCCTGGTCGTGCCGGCTTCCTACACGCCGAATGCGCCGCATCGCTGGCGGCTCGACACCTGGTTTCACGGTCGCGACGAAGCGCTGACGCAGTTGAATTTCCTGACCGGGCGGCAGAAATCGGCCGGCGAATTCACACCCCGCGACACGATCGTGCTCCATCTCTACGGCCGTTACTGCAACGCCAGCAAGTTCGCCGGCGAGGTGGATCTCTTCGAGGCGCTGGAGGCGGTGAAGAAGAACTACGCCATCGATGAAGACCGCCTGCTGGTGCGCGGCTTCAGTATGGGCGGCGCTTCGGTGTGGCACCTGGCGACGCACTATGCGGGCATGTGGGCCGCGGCTTCGCCCGGCGCGGGCTTCGCCGAATCGGCGCAGTATCTGAAACTCAAGCTGACCGGGGACGTCGCGCCGCCATGGTGGGAGCAGAAGCTCTTCCACTACTACGATTCGGTGGACTACGCGGCCAACCTCTTCAACCTGCCCGTGATCGAATATCACGGCGAGATCGATCCGCAGCAGCAGGCGGGCGACATGATGGCGCGCGCGATGAGCGAAGAGGGTATGAAACTCGTGCGCGTGGTGGGCCCGCAGACGGCGCACAAATTTCATCCCGATTCCAAGATCGAGGTGGAACGTATGCTGGATGCCATCGCAGCGCGCGGGCGCGATGCCACGCCGCGCAGGGTTCGCCTCACCACGTTTACCCTTACCTACAACCAATCCCGGTGGGTCACGGTCGACGCTCTCGGCAAGCACTGGGAGCGCGCGCGCATCGATGCCGAAATCGTGGGCGAGAGTGCGGTCAAGGTGGATACGAGCAACGTGACCGCCTTCACGCTGGCAATGGATTCTGGCGCCTGCCCTCTGGATGTGGCGCATGCGCCGGTGGTCACCATCGACGGGCAGAAAGTGACAGCGCCGGTGCCGGGCAGCGATCGCTCCTGGAGCGCGCGCTTCCGCAAAGTGGGCGCGCAGTGGGCGCTCGCCACCGCCGCCGAGCCTGCCGGGTTGCACAAGCGGCACGGCCTGCAGGGACCCATCGACGATGCGTTTCTGGATAGCTTCGTATTCGTGACGCCGACCGGTACGGCGCTCGCGCCCGCCGTGGGCCAATGGGCGGCGAGCGAAGAGAAGCGCGCCATCGCGGAGTGGCGCAGGCAGTTCCGCGGCGAGGCGCAGGTGCGTGACGATAGCGCCGTCAGCGAGGCCGATATTGCGAGCAGCAACCTGGTGCTGTGGGGCGACCCGGCCAGCAACAAAGTGCTGGCGAAGATTGCCGATCGCCTGCCGGTGCAGTGGACCGCGGCGGGTGTGGTGTGGAACGGCAAGACCTACGCGGCGGCGAGCCACGCCGTGATTCTGATCTTTCCCAATCCGCTGAACCCGAAGAAATACGTGGTGCTCAACTCCGGCTTCACGTTTCGCGAGGCCGATTATCTTTCCAATGCGAGGCAGACTCCGAAGCTGCCGGACTACGCCATCGTGGACCTCAGCGTTCCGCCCGACGCGCGCTTCCCGGGCAAGATCGTGGATGCTGGCTTCTTCAATGAAGACTGGGGCAAATAACCTTGCTGCTTGAATTCCTGCAGGCGCTACGCAGCGGTGAAAAGACTCCTCGGGAGTTGCTGGAACTCTGTCTGGCGCGCATCGCGGCGAGTGAGGCCGAAGTGCAGGCGTGGGTGGAGGTCTCGCCGCAGCCACCGCTGGGCGATGGCCTGCTCAGAGGCATTCCTTTCGGCGTAAAAGATATTTTCGAAACGCGCGGCATGGCCACCGAGTATGGCTCGGCGCTCTACGCGGGGCGCACGGGGTCGGAGGATGCGCGCGTGGTGGAATCTCTGCGCGAAGCGGGCGCGGTGCTGCTGGGCAAGACGCGCACGGCGGCCTTTGCGAGTTTCGACCCCGGCCCCACCACCAATCCTCGATATCCGGGACACACTCCGGGCGGGAGTTCGTCTGGTTCGGCGGCGGCGGTGGCGGCG
>CAIRBY010000304.1 GCA_903876865.1 uncultured Acidobacteriia bacterium | reverse complement strand
TGTTGTTGGACGATCACGCGCTGTTTCGCGCGGGGCTGAGCCGGCTGCTGGCTACGGAGACTGATTTCGAACTGGCGGGGCAATGCACGACGAGCCAGGAGGCGCTGGCCGAGTTGGGGCGGGCAGAGGTGGATCTGGTGCTGCTGGATTTCGATCTGGGCGATGAAAATGGGTTCGATTTCATCCGCGAGGCGCGCGCGGCGGGATATTCGGGGCGCATTCTGATTGTGACCGCGGGAATGTCCGATGCCGATAGCGTGCGCGCGCTGGGGTTCGGAGTGTGCGGAATTTTTCTGAAGACCAGTCCGCCGGCGCAGTTGAGCGACGCGATCCGGCGGGTGATGGGCGGCGAGACGTGGATCGACCAGCGCTGCATTCAGGCACTGGTGCAAGCGGTGGACCACTCTTCCGAACGCGAGCGGCGCCGCGCGTTCACGGAGCGGGAACGCGAGGTGCTGAAGGGCGTTTTCGAGGGGCTCACCAACAAGGAAATCGCGGGCAATCTCGGCATCACGGAAGGCAGCGTGAAATCCGCGCTGCAGCAGCTTTTCATCAAAACCGGGGTGCGCACGCGCAGCCAACTGGTGCGGATCGCGCTGGAAGAACAGGGCGCGGAATGGGGCCTACGGCCTTGAAAATCGCGCGTGCGGCGCGTGCTACCCTGAGATTCTAACGATGCGAAACGTAGTGATTATCGGTTCCGGCTGCGCGGGCAATACGGCCGCCATTTATACGGCACGCGCCAATCTGAAGCCCCTCGTCGTGGCTGGCCACGAGGCGGGCGGACAGCTAACGCTGACGACGCTGGTGGAGAATTTCCCCGGCTTTCCGGAGGGCATCAACGGGCCGGACCTGGTGGAGAACATGAAGCAGCAGGCGCAGAATTTCGGCGCCGAGTTTCTGCACGGCGCGGTGACGGATGCGGATTTCAGCCAGCGGCCGTTCCGTTTGAACATCGATGGGGAGTGGATCGAGACGCGCACGGTGATCATCGCGAGTGGCGCGAGCGCGCGGTGGCTGGGCCTGGAGAGCGAGCAGAAACTGATCGGGCACGGGGTGAGCAGTTGCGCCACGTGCGACGGTTTCTTCTATCGCGGCAAGAAGATCATCGTGATCGGCGGCGGAGACTCGGCGATGGAAGAGGCGAACTTCCTCTCGCGCTTCGGCAGCGAAGTCACGCTGATCCACCGGCGGGAGGAGTTCCGCGCATCCAAGATCATGCTGGACCGCGCGCGGCAGAATCCCAAGATCAAGTTCATGCTGAATACGGTGGTGGAAGAGATCTTCGACGTCTCGCAGAAGCTGGTCACGGGCGTGCGACTGCGCAACGTGAAGAGTGGCGAGGTGTGGAATCAGGACGTGGATGGCTTCTTCCTCGCCATCGGTCACGTTCCCAATACCAAGGTCTTCAACGGGCAGATCGCGACCGATCCGGATGGCTACATTCTGGGCCAGGGCGGGGCGCGCACGAACATCCCCGGCGTGTTTCATGCGGGCGATGTGGAAGACCGGATTTACCGGCAGGCGATCACCGCCTCTGGCGCCGGTTGCAAGGCAGCGATTGAAGTGGAACGCTTCCTCGAAGCGGAAGGGCACTAAGGTTATGATCGAACGCATCTCCCCTCCTGGCGTTCCGGCGCCGCGCGGACCGTATTCGCCCGCCGTGCGCGCGGGCGACTTCATTTTCGTGAGCGGCCAGGTGCCGGTGGACCCGGCTACGCAGCAGGTGGTTTCGGGCGATATCGCTTCGGAAACGCGGCTGGTGCTGACGAACATGCAGAACATTCTGAAAGGGTGCGGGGCGACGTTGGAAGATATCGTGAAGTGCGGCGTGTACCTTTCCGAAGCCTCGGATTTCGCGGCGATGAACGCGGTTTACGCGGAGTTCTTCGGGAGTTCGAAACCGGCGCGCGCGACGGTGGTGACGGGTTTCGCGATTGCGGGAATTCGGGTGGAAATCGAAGCGATCGCGTATAAGCCGCTGTAGCGGGTGGGAGAGGCAGGTAAGCCCAAAGGAGTTGGCAGGCGGAAACGCCTGCCCTACTTTGAGCGCGGATCGGGAGGGGTTCAACGGTGTCGTGCTATTGAGCAGCAGGACAGGTGACGAGAGGCGATCACCTGTCCTACTCACATCGTTTTGAGGAACTCGATCAGGTCGCGCTTTTGGGCGTCGGTCAGAGGGGACTCTCCGTCCAGCCCCGCGCCGAAGTAGTGGCCGCGGTTCACAATGTAATCGGGGC
>CAIRBY010000303.1 GCA_903876865.1 uncultured Acidobacteriia bacterium | reverse complement strand
CTGGCATTTCTCAAGAAGACACCCGCCGTCTTCGTCCCCAGCGGCTTCGCCCAGATGGTGATGCCGGACCGCGATGGCTTCAATCGCCAGAACTACCAACTCGAATACGTCCGCCGCGAATTTCTCGGCGAGGTGCGCTGCCTGGTCTTCGACGTGACTCCGCGCGACAAGAAAGCCGTGGGCCGGTTCGTGGGCCGCCTCTGGGCCGAGGATCGCGATTTCCACATCGTGCGCTTCAACGGCACCTATACCGGCAGTGCTCCCGGACGCCTCTTTTTCCACTTCGATAGCTGGCGCGTGAATGTGCTGCCCGGCCAGTGGGTTCCCGCCGCCATCTATGTGGAAGAGGCGCAACCGCTTGAAAAAGGCCAACGCTACCCCCGCTTTAAGGCCCAGACCCGCCTCTGGGGCTACAACGTTACCAAGAGCGGACGGCTCGACGAACTCGCCTCGATTGCCGTCGATGCCGAGAAAGCGGTTCGCGATACTACCGGTAACGGCGAAGCCTCACCCCTCGAGAGCCAGCGTTCCTGGGAGCGCCAGGCTGAAGCCAATATCCTGGAACGCCTGGACAAATCCGGCCTGCTGGCCCTGCCCGGCGGTGTGGATGACGTCCTCAACACGGTCGTCAACAACCTGATCGTCAGCAACAACCTGACCGTCGATGCCAAGTGCCGCGTGCTCCTCACCACGCCGCTCGAGACCTTCTCCGTCGGCCAGACCATCGTCATCAGCCGGGGACTGATCGATGTGCTGCCGGACGAAGCCAGCCTCGCCATGGTGTTGGCCGGTGAATTGGCCCACATCGCCCTCGGGCACCGAAATGACACCCACTTCGCTTTCTCCGACCGGACCATGCTCAATGACGAGGAACTGTTGACCCGCATCCGGCAGGAGCGTCCCCCGGAGCAGATCAGTTCCGCCGGGCAAAAGGCCTTCACACTGCTCTCTCAGTCGCCGTACAAAGACAAACTGTCCAACACCGGCCTATTCCTCAAGACCCTCGCCACCCGCGTGCCGCAATTCCCCAACCTGATCCACGCCAATATCGGCAACCAGCTTGCCAGCGCCGAAGGCCTGCTGCGCATGCAGTCGCTGGTTGCCGGCTCACCTGCCCTGGATGAATCCAAACTCGATCAGATAGCGGCGCTACCGCTCGGTTCCCGCGTCCACCTGGACCCCTGGACCAATCAGATTCACCAGCTCAAAGCCAAGCCCATCTCGCTGCTCTCCCCGCGCGACAAACTCCCCATCGAGATCACGCCCTTCCTGCTGCCTCTGGCGCGCGTCGATCCCGCCGCGGAGGCGGAACCCGGCAAGTGACCGCAGCCCGGGGGATACCCGCCTACATCGCCAGCGTGAACTGGCGTACGTTCGGATTCGCGGCATCTTCCACCAACCTGGGGCGATCTTCACCGAAGAGCGCCCACAGCCACTCCTCCGCCAACCCGCCGTTCCAAGGAGCGAAGGCCGTGCCGGATGCCACGAAACAGAGCGACAGATACCAGCACTGCTCCGCTTCCAGGCGCAGGAAGATCAACGACGCTCCGCTCGGCCGGTGGCGCGCCGAAACCGTCCTCAGGTAGTTCTGGTTCACCACTCCCGTGCTGCCCCCCGTGGTCTGCGTGGAGCGCCACACGCCGCGGTTGGCATTCGCGCGCATCAATTTGGCAACATTGGCGATCGACCAGTCCGTATCAAAGGTGCGGCCCAGCGTCTTTGGCGCGGCGGTAGGAATCTGGTTCATCCTTCAATCATCCCATCCTGGCCGGATTGCTGGCCGGATTGCAGTGCCAGTTGCGCAAACCAGCCGCCGGCGGCCACCAGTTCCCGCGGCGTACCCTGTTCCAGAATCCGCCCCTGATCCAGCACGATCACGTGGTCCGCATCCTTCACCATCGAGTACCGGTGCGCGATCACCAGTGTCGTGGGACGCGGCAGAATTCCACTCAGCGCCAGCTTCACTTCATGTTCCGTACCGTAATCCAGATTCGCCGTGGCCTCGTCCAGCACCAGGATCCGCGGCCGGTCCACCAGAATCCGCGCGATCTGCAGCCGCTGCCTCTCTCCCACCGAAAGCCCCATGCCGCCTTCGCCGATCTCGCTCGCCAGCCCCTCCGGCAGCCGCTCCAGCGTATTTCCCAACCCCGCCGCAATCGCCGCCACGTGAACCTCCTGCTCAGACGCGCCCGGCCGTTTGTAGCGAATGTTGTCCGCCAGCGACCCGCGGAACACCGCCCCGTCCGCCGCCACTAGCCCAATTGCGCGCCGCACCGAACACGGGTCCGTTCCAGACAGGCTCTGCCCGTCGATGCGGATCTCCCCGGCGCTCGGTTCCCAGAGTTTCAGCAGCAGGTCCGCCGTGGTGGTCTTGCCCGCGCCCGATGCCCCCGTAATCGCCGTCACCTTGCCCGCCTCCGCCCGGAACGTGAGCCCGCACAGCACGTCGCGCTGCGCCGTATATCCGAAGCGCACATTGCGGAACTCAATTGCGCCGGGTCCCGCAGCCAGTTCCGCGCCGCCCGGCTCCATCGGCCCCGTCCCCAGCAACCGCACCGCGCGGTTCAGCGAGGCCATGTGCTGCTGCAGGTTGACCGCGATGCTGCTCAGCGTATCGATCGGGTCGTAAATGCGGTCCAGATACGCCACGAACATGACCACATCGCCCGGAGTCAGCCGCCGGTCCATCACCATATAACCGCCGTAGCCCAGCACCAGCGCCTTGCTGAAGTGGCTCAACGTGCTTTGCAGAAACAAATACTTATTGGCCAGGCGCGTGCGGCCCAAAAAGTCCGCGTACGCCGCCTCCGCATCGCTCTTCAGGCGTTTTTCCTCGCGCGGCTCCGCCCCCGAGAGTTTCACCGTCTTGATCGCGGCCAGAGCATCGTGAATCCGCACCGAGACGTTCTCCCACATCCCGTAGTACTCGGACATGCCGGATTCCAGCCGCCGCGCCGCGCGCCGCGTGATCATCAGGTAGAGCGGCAGAATCGCCAGCGCCGCCACCGTGAGCCTCCAACTCTGCGTCAGCATAATGGCGCAGATCCCCACCACACGCAGCATCTCCGGGACAATCTGCTGCGCGAACGCAGAGACCACCGGCGCCACCTGATCCGCCTGGTCGATCCGCTTCGCCAACCCCCCACTGGCGCGCCGGCTGAAGAAGGCCAGCGGCAGCCTCAAGACGTGTCCGAAGGTTGCCTGAATCAGGCTCGCCTCGATGCAACCAGCCACCGCCGTGCTGCGCAAATCCGCGGCCAGGGAGAGGAAGTAGCCCAGCACGCTGATCGCGAACAGCAGACCCACCGCCCACAACAGCGTAGTGAGCGCCTGCTTGCGCGTGCGCGGCGCCACATAGCCGGGACGATGCGGCAACTGCGTCTTCGCCATCCGCTCCAGCCGCGCCATATGGTCCGGAGGCGGAGGCGCGAGCGTCGCCGGATCGGGTAGCTCCGTGTCGTCGGAGACGATTCCCGGCACCACCCGAGGCGCCGCACTCGGCGCGGCCGCGCTTCCCCCGCGGTCCACAAACATGCCCGCCACATCGTTGATCGCTTCCCGGTAGATCAGCGGCTGCAACAGATCCGCGCCCGTACCGAGCAGCGCCAGCAGCGCGATCACCAGAAAGCGTTTTTTGTAGGGCCGCGCCAGTTGGAGTAACACGTGAATCGCTCCCAACTGCTCGCTCGATCGTGTTCGCTTCATGCTCAGAACCCGATCGTAGCAGGCCGCGCCTCCGGCCTTGACTCACCCCCGTGAATTGGATAAAGTTGTCGCCAACCGAATCGATCTGTTCAGGACGGTCTGTTCCGGGAGAGTTCTGCCGTCTCTCCGGATTTCATGTCCGTACCCTGCCCGGCTCCGATTGAAACAACGCGCGCACTCGCCGAAACCATACCCGCATGAAAAGACTCCGCATCCTCGTCTGTGCCGCCGCCACTTGCGGCGCCCTGCTCGCTCACTGGCCGCAAGCCGCCGGCCCCGAGGGAAACTGGCAGGCCCGCGGCGCCAACGTGCCCGTGCAGTGGAGCGTCGCCCTGAACCGCCACATCGCGTGGCGCACGCCGTTGCCCAATGGCGGCCAGAGCGGCATCGCCGTCTGGGGCGACCGCCTCTTCCTCACCACCTTCGACGTCTACCGTGAGGGCGATCCGAAATTCAGCGGCACCATCCTCGGCCACTGCCTCGACGCCAAAACCGGTAAGCTGCTCTGGTCCGTGAAACTACAGGGTCCCGTCCAGAGCCCCATGATGTACGCCTACAGCGATTCCACCTCGCCCACCCCCGTCACCGATGGCAAATATGTCTGGTTCTTCAATGCCTCGGGCGAAATGGGCGCCTGGGATTTCCACGGCAAAGAGATCTGGCGCCGCAAATACGAACCCTGGGGTGAACCCTACCCGTTCAACAAGCAGCACGAGCCCATCCTCTATGGCAACACCATCCTCAGCCTGGAGCCGCTCGATGGCAATCCGGCTGAAAAGAAGGGCTGGAACTACCTCCGCGGCATCGATAAGCTCACCGGCAAAACCCTGTGGATCGCCGAGGATGGCACCACGGCCTACTGCACCTCCGTCTTCGGCATCCGCGCCAACGGCCAACCCGCCGTACTCACCGGACGAGGAGGCTGGCACGACGTCCCCGAGCGCCCCGTCGGCCTCTCGCTCCTCTCCCTCGCACCCGCATCCGCCGGGCGCTCCCTCTGGCGCTTCATCGCCTCCACCGGCAACGATGGCAAGCCCCTCGCCGAACCCGGATCGCTCGCCGCCCCCACCTGGCAGGCGCTCTACACGCTCCACTGGGATAAGAAATTCGCTTACTGGTTCCGCTTCAATCCCGAAGAGACCCACCTCGTGATGGACGCCGAGACCGGCAAGTTGCTGCGCGAGCAATCCCTCATCCGCAACGTCGATTACCGCCAGTGGGACCCGGCCGCCAAGCGTTACCTGGTCCACACAAACGTCAACCTGCGCGAGATCCGGGAACTCTCGCCACGCAACCAGATGCCCGCCAATGAAGTGATCCGCGTGATGCCCGCCTGGCACTGCAACATCGTCGTCAACGGCTACCATTACTTCCTCACCACCACCGGGCACCGCCGCAACGGCATCGCGCCCAAGGGCAAGGCCGGACCCTCCCACAGCGTCGCGCGCGTCCATATCGAAACCGGCAAGGTCGAGTACCTCGAACTGCCCGTCACCGTGATCCGCCAGCCCGGCGCCGCCGATCAACCCGTCTACGGCGTCGCCGTACGCACCCGGACCCTCAATGCCGCCGGACAGGATGTGGCCGCCGAGGATCGCTCGCGCACCGATGGCTGGGAGATCCCGGCCTTCTGGGGCAGCCCCGTTGCCCTCAACGACAACATCTACTTCACCACCATGCTCGGCATCACCTACGTAATCAACTCCAAAGCCCCCGTGCTGGACGAGCATGCCATCGTCGCCATCAACGATCTCGGCCCCTCCGGCGAAACCTGGAGCCTCAACACACCCAGTTTCTCCCAAGGCCGCCTGTATCACCGCAGCCTCAAAGAAGTCGTCTCGATTGGAAAATGACCTCATGATGATCGATGCCCATCACCACCTTTGGAAGTACAGCGCCGCCGATTACGGCTGGATCAGCCCCGAAATGGGCGTGATCCGCCGCGATTTTCTGCCCGCCGACCTCGAACCCGTGCTGCACCACTTCGGCATCGAAGGCTCCGTCGCCGTGCAGGCGCGGCAAACCCTGGAAGAGACCGCGTGGCTGCTCGAACTCGCCGACAAAAACAAATTCATGCGCGGCGTGGTGGGCTGGGTCCCGCTGGCGGATGGCGATTCCGTCCGCCGCCACCTCGAACGCCTCACCGCCTTCGCCAAATTCCGCGGCGTGCGCCACGTGGTGCAGGATGAAACCGACCCCCGCTTCATCCTCCGCGCCGATTTCAACCAGGGCGTGCGCGCGCTCCTCGAGTTCAAACTGCGCTACGACATCCTCATCTTCGAGCGCCACCTTCCCGCCGCCATCGAGTTCGTGGACCGCCACCCCAAGCAGGTCTTCATCCTCGATCACATCGCCAAGCCGCGAATCCGGGAGAAGATCGTCACGCCCTGGGATCGCAACATCCGCGAACTCGCCAAACGGCCCAACGTTTACTGCAAGCTCTCCGGTATGGTCACAGAAGCCGGTCCGCGGTGGACGCCCCAATCCCTCGCGCCCTACATCGAGACCGTGCTCGCCGCCTTCGGGCCGAAGCGCGTCATGTTCGGCTCGGATTGGCCCGTGATGCTGCTCGCCGCCGATTACGAACGCTGGTACCGCACCGTCAGCCTCGCCATCGCGCGCCTCTCCAAAGCCGAGCAGGAGCGCGTCATGGGCGGCACCGCCATCGAAGCTTACGGCCTCGGCTGATCTTCGCGGTCCGCTTGCCACACCAAACGTGTCCCAAGAAAGGCGCGTGTTTGCGGCCCACGGTCTATCATAAGGGGGAACGGAAATCCTCATGCCAGACGTCATCAACGAATATCAGAAGTGGAAACAACAGGGTGAAGATCTGCGAGTGCAAGCCAAATACGCCATGGAGACGCGCTACCGCGAACTCCTGACCGAAGCCGTGCAGATCGCGGAAATGTACCGCACGGATTTTGGCGCGGCCCTGAAGCCGCCCTCCGGCGTTACGGCCTTCCGCTACAAAGCCACCGCCAAGCCCAAAGCCAAGAAGGCCGCCCCCAAAGGCAAAGTAGAGTCTAAGGGCAAAGTCGAGGCCAGGACGGAAGCTCCCGCCGCCAAGCCTGCCGCCAAGCCCAACCCCAAAGTCCTCGGCTTGCAGAAGAAACTGGCCACGGCCCGCAAGAAACTGGAAGACGCCAAGCTCGGCGGCGCCACCACCAGGCCCTACGAAGACAAGGTTTACGAGTTGGAAGACGAACTCCGTCTGGCCACCCAGGCCTGAGGACTCGATCTGAAAACTCGCGGGGCTTCCGCACGGGCACCAATATCGCGGTCTTTTTGACGTCTAATGCCTTTATGGGCAAGTACGCTTTACCGGTTTGGATGCTCGTGCTGGCCGGCTTCGCCCAGACGCCGGCGCCGGACCCGCAATATGCCTCCGTAGCCGCGCAGTTGGTGGCCGCCGCCAACTCCGCCGCCCGGCAGGCGATACTGGACGCCAACTCCGCGCTCCTGAACCACAGCCTCGTCGCCGCCGTAAATGCCCTGGGCCGGCCCGCCTTCGATCGCAACGAGCTCGCCGCTTCCCTCGGCATCTACGAAATCGCTTGCGCCCTCTCCCGGCGAATCGATGATGCGCGCGGCCTCGCCCAATGCTCCTTCAATACCGGCGAACTCTTCGCCGCCCTCAACCGCAACGACGAAGCCATCGCGACCCTCCAGGATGCCGCCGCCCGCTACACCGCCCTCGGCGATAAGAGCATGGCCGGTACGACCCTCACCGATATCGGCCGCATCTACCGCAACCGCAGTCAGTTTGATCTCGCTCTTGCGAGCTATGAGCAGG
>CAIRBY010000302.1 GCA_903876865.1 uncultured Acidobacteriia bacterium | reverse complement strand
CTCGTCCATGGGCTGCACAAAGTATCCAGCGCGGTTAATCCCCTTGCGATCGCCCAGTGCCTGCGCGAACAGTTGCCCGAGAACGATGCCCACATCTTCCACGGTGTGGTGCTGATCCACATCCAGGTCGCCTTCGCACTTCAGGTTGAGGTCGAAGCCGCCGTGTTTGGTGAAGAGTTCCAGCATGTGATCCAGGAAGCGGATGCCGGTGGAGATGCCGTAGAGGCCGCGGCCTTCGATCTTCAGTTCCGCCGTGATCTGCGTCTCCTTGGTGTCGCGCTGGATCTGCGCGGTTCGCATGGGCTCGGCCTTGACCTCCGCGGACTTGAGTGACTGGGATTTCACGGCAGGGGCCTTCACTGCCGGCGACTTCCTGGTGGCGGACTTCATTGCGTAAATACCTCGTGGAGAAAGTTGATGTCGTCGATGATGGCGAAGGAATTCTCTTCCTGAAAGAGGAAGATCAGGTCCATGTAGCGCGAATTGGCGGGTGCGGCGATGCCGATGAACGGCACCCCCGCGGCGTGGGCGCAGCGCGCGTCATCCACCGTATCGCCCACGTAATAGATCTTGCGTCCGGGGTTTTGGGCGAGGATTCGCAGCAGGCCTTCCGGATGCGGCTTGTGATGCTCCACCTCGTACATGCCGATGATGGGATCGAACTCCAACGCGCCGGCGGAACGGTCGAGCGTGAATTGCGCGTCCGAGAGGGGACGGCCGGTGAAGATGGCGAAATCGAAGTTCTCGGCGAGAGTTTCGAGCACTCCGGGACGGGCGACCCAATGCTCGCGCAGGATCAACCCGTTGGTGCCGTCGCCGAGGAAGATGGCTTGGAAGTGGTCTTTCACGGTCTCGAAGGAGACGTCGAAGCCGACGCCGTTCACGATGTGGTGGGAGAGTTCCCAATCGTTGTTCCAGCCGCCCTGATTCTTGAAATCCTGAATCTGTTCGCGCGTGGGGGCGACGCCGGTGAAGTGTTCCACCGTTTTCGCGATGGTCTCGCGGTAGCTTTCGGTGACGTCTACCAGGACGCCATCCATGTCGAAGACGATGAGCGGTTTCATGCTTGGTTCCAGATGTCCGTGAGAGCGGCGACCAGGCGGCGGGTCTGTTCGCGCGTGCCTACGGTGATGCGCACGCACCCGGCGGCTTCATAGCTGCGGTCGCGCACGAGGATGGCCTGATCGCGGAGGCGGTCGCGGACTTCGATGGCGCGCTTGCCGAAGTGGCCGAGCACGAAGTTGGCGGAACTGGGCACGTAGGTGATGCCCAGCTTTTCCAGGCCGACGCACAACAATTCGCGCGCGGCCAGCACTTCGGCGACGTAGTTTTCGATGTAGGCGCTATCTTCCACGGCGGCCATCGCGGCGAGCACGGCGAGCGAGTTCACGCTGTAGGGCGATTGCGCCTTGTGCAGGTACTGGATGTTGGCGGGGTGGGAGAAGAGGCAGCCGAGGCGCATGCCGGCCATGCCGAAGACTTTGGAAAATGTGCGGCAGACGAAGAGGTTGGGCACGCGCTCGATTTCGGTGAGCGCGGTGACGCCGCAGAATTCGTAGTAGGCCTCGTCGATCATGACCACGGCCTTCTTGGCGCGCGCGAGAATCCGTTCGATGGCG
>CAIRBY010000301.1 GCA_903876865.1 uncultured Acidobacteriia bacterium | reverse complement strand
CTCCCTCCGTGTGGGACAGGCCATCGTATTTTGTGGCCTGTCTTCTTCCCAACCGCATCCGCGGATGCCCGTGGCGCAGGCATTCCTGCCTGCAGCGTCGAGATTCGTCTCGACGGCCTTTCCCACCTCACCCTCATCCCTCCCCCCCACCCCACCGTGCCCGCTTTCCTCTGCTCACTCTGCTGTCCCGCACCCGGAGAATCCGATATCCTGGAGTCGGGCACCACCCATGACGCCGAGTGAGTCCACGCAACCGCCGGAATACGTAACCCTCTACCGCCGCGCCTTCGCGGAATTCGGCGCCCTGGCGTTATGGAACAAGCGTCTGCGCGAAGATCCGACGCCAGGCGACGCTTTAGTCGTTGCCCGCTCCCTGCGCGTGGAAGGCAACCTGCAGGCGCGGAAGCTTGCGGAACAGATCGAGCAGGCGTGCCGTGCCACTGTCTAAACTCCAAATCGACATCCTCCAGCTTCTCGCCTCGCACCGCGACCCGGAGAGCTACGTTGCCGGCAGCACTCCTCTCAATCGCGATGCGCTCCGCTATTCCGCGGATATCGATGTCTTTCACGATCGGGAGGAACTGGTCGGGAAGGCCGCCGCTGCGGATGCCGCCGTGCTCCAGGAGCATGGCTACACTCTGCATTGGCAGCGGCGCGAGCCTGCGATTCAGACGGTTCTCGTGGAAAGCCCGGAAGCTGCGACCAGGCTGGAGTGGGTCGCCGACAGCGATTACCGCTTCTTCCCCACGATGCCTGATGAGCTGTTTGGCTTCGTTCTCCATCCCGCCGACCTTGCCATGAACAAGGCGTTGGCCGCCGCCGGGCGTCGCGAGTTGCGCGACCTGATTGATCTTGTGACGATCCACGACTTCATCCTTCCCCTCGGCGCCGTGGTCTGGGCTGCCGTGGAGAAGGCCCCAGGCTACACCCCGGAAGGGCTGCTTCGGGAAATTCGACGAAACTCCTCCTATTCACCGGACGATTGGCGGGCGCTGCTGGCCACTGCACCCATCGACCCCGCCGCCACCATGACCCGCCTCCGAGCCATCCTCCGCGAAGCCGAAGCCTTCGTCTCCCTCATGCCGACGGAGAAAGCCGGACTCCTTTTCCTCACAGACGGCCGCGCCGTCCAACCCGACCCTGCCACGCTCGACGCCTACCAAGCCCACGCGGGCTGCCGGCGCGGCGCCTGGCCCTCCAGCCCCGAAATCTCCAGCGCCATGGTCGAACGCTACACCAAACCGCCCCTGTCTTAATTCCGTTGCATTCCCTTTTGCCTCCAGCCCCATCCTCAGCTATAATGGAACCTAGCTCGCAGCACGTCACCCACGGCGCTAAAAGTCTGTGGTATTCTAGTGACGTACCAAAGCGAGATTAAGAGAAGACAAGGAGTTTTACCCCTAGAATGGCACTGGCGATTGAATTGAAGCAGCAGATTCTCACCGGGAATCAGCTCCACAAAACCGACACCGGGTCGCCAGAAGTACAGATTGCCCTGTTGAGCACGCGTATCTCCATGCTTACGGAGCATTTCAAGACGCACAAAAAGGATCACGGCTCCCGCAAGGGACTCTTGACCCTCGTTGCCAAGCGTCGCCGGCTTCTGACTTACCTGCGCGATACGGGTCCTGAGCGCTACAAAGCGGTTATTCTCAAACTCGGCATTCGCCGCTAGTCCATTCGCGGAATCCTCCCGTGCCATGTGTGTGGCGCGGGGAATGCGATTTCATACCCAATCGATCCGTTCGGGCTTCTGGCGTTGTTGCCGGGCGCGCGCGGCGGATCTCCATCCTGTCAACTCCACTCTCAAACGATACCCCTCGGGGTATTTCAAAACGATACCCCGCAAGGGTATCGACTTTTTAGCTCCCGGAACTGGTTTCCGTCAGAGTGTTGGAGGAAAGAAAGAATGCACCACATAGTTGAAGTAGACCTGGGCGGCCGTAAGATCACCCTGGAAACGGGTAAGATGGCCAAGCAGGCGGGCGGCGCTGTTGTCGTCCGTTCCGGCGATGCCGTGGTCCTGGTGACCGCTTGCATGGCTGACCAGCCGAAGGTGGGGGCCGGGTTCTTCCCGCTCACCGTTGATTACAGAGAATATACCTACTCCGCCGGTAAAATCCCCGGTGGCTTCATTAAACGCGAGGGCCGTCCCTCCGAAAAGGAAGTCCTCACCAGCCGCCTGATCGATCGTCCGATCCGCCCGCTGTTCCCCGAAGGCTTCCTCCACGAAACCCAGATCATTGCCATGGTCCTCTCGGCTGACCCCGAACAGGATCCCAATTCGCTCGCCATCGCCGGCACGGCGGCGGCTCTCGCCATCAGCGAAATCCCCTTCCCCTACGTTCTCGGCGGCGTCCGCGTCAGCATGAAGGACGGCAAGTACATCGCCAACTCCACCTATACCGAAGGCCGCGAATCCAAACTCAACATCGTCGTTGCCGGCACCGAAGAAGGCATCGTCATGGTGGAAGCGGGCGCGCAGGAGGTCTCCGAAGCGGAAGTCCTCGGCGCCATCGAATTCGGCCACGAATGCTGCAAAAAGATCGCAGCCGGTATCCGCGAGCTCATGAAGCTCGCCGGCAAAAAGAAGCGTGAATTCAAGTCGCCCGAAGCCGACGCGGCCATCTACGCCGAAGTCGAAAAGCTCGCTCGCGTGGATCTCACCGACGGCCTCAACACCCAGAAGCACGAGAAGCTCGAAAGCTACGCCCTCGTCGCCGCCGCCAAAGCCAAAACCGTCGAAGCCTTCCCCGAAGAGCAGCGCTCCGAAGCCGGCAAGTGCTTCTCCATCCTCAAGGAACGCATCTTCCGCGATGAGATGTTGAAGAACCGCCGCCGTCCCGATGGCCGCGCCTTCGACGAAGTTCGCAAAATCACCATCGAAACCGGCGTCCTGCCCCGCACCCACGGTTCCGCCCTCTTCACCCGCGGCGAAACCCAGGCGCTCGTCACCGTCACCCTCGGCACCAAGGACGATGCCCAGCGCATCGAACTCCTCGAACCGGGTGAGGCCAGCAAGCGCTTCATGCTCCACTACAATTTCCCGCCCTTCAGCGTCGGCGAAACCGGCTTCATGCGCGGCCCCGGCCGCCGCGAAATCGGCCACGGCGCTTTGGCGGAACGCTCCCTCACCGCGCTCATCCCCGGTGAAGACAAGTTCCCCTACACCATGCGCGTCGTCAGCGACATTCTGGAATCCAACGGTTCCAGCTCGCAGGCTACCGTCTGCGGCGCTTCCCTCGCCCTCATGGATGCGGGCGCTCCCATGACCGCGCACGTCGGCGGCATCGCCATGGGCCTCGTCCTCGAAGGCAACGACTACGCCATCCTCACCGATATCGCGGGCGCCGAAGATCACTACGGCGACATGGATTTCAAGGTTGCGGGTACCCGCTCCGGTATCACTGGCCTCCAGATGGATATCAAGGTGCCCAACATCACCGTGAAAATCATGGAGGAAGCGCTCGAACAGGCGCGCCAGGGCCGTCTCCACATCCTCGACAAGATGTACGAGGCCGTGCCGACCGCGAAGACCGCCATCAGCCAGTACGCTCCGCGGATTTACACCCTCCACATCCCGACCGACAAAATCCGCGACGTGATTGGACCCGGAGGCAAGGTGATCCGCGGGATCATCGAGCAGACCGGTGTCAAAATCGACGTGGAAGACGATGGCACCATTCATGTGGCCAGCGCCGACGAAGCCAGCGCCAACAAGGCCATCCAGATCATCAGCGATCTCACCGCCACCGCCGAGATCGGCAAAATCTATCTCGGTAAAGTCGTCCGCCTCGTCGATTTCGGCGCCTTCGTCGAAATCTTCCCCGGCACCGATGGCCTCCTCCACATCAGCGAGATCGCCGAAAACCGCATCAAAGACGTCCGCGACGAGCTCAAGGAAGGCGACCAGATCCTGGTCAAAGTCCTCGCCCTCGAAGGCAACAAAATCAAACTCAGCCGCAAAGCCGTGCTCAAAGAGCAACGCGAAAAGCTGAAACCCGCTCCCGCCAAGGAGTAGTTTGATTTCCCTCTGAACCCAAAAAAGGGCGCCCGGCTCCTGCCGGCGCCCTTTCTTTGTTTGCCTTCCGCCTTTCTTTGGTGGGGCATGCTTCAGCTTGCCAGCCCCCAGCCATCCTCTTGATCCACACCCCTTGTCTGCAATGCTAGCAATGCTATCATTGCTGTATGGCCAGCCTCACCATCCGCCGCCTCGACGATGACGTGAAGGCCAAGCTCCGCATCCGCGCCGCCCGCAATGGCCACTCCATGGAAGAGGAGGCAAGGCTCATCCTCCAGAAGGAGTTGAACACGAAGCCCGCTCCGAAACTGAATCTCGCCCAACTCATCCGCAGCCACATTGAGCCACTGGGCGGTGTGGACCTCGATATCCCGCCTCGCGATCCGATGCGTCCCCCACCGGACTTCTCGCAGTGATCATCCTTGACACGAATGTGGTCTCAGAGGTGCTCCGGCCCATCGCGTCCACGTCAGTCCTGACATGGTTAGGCGCCCAACAAACCGAAGACGTGTTTACGACGACGATCACCTTTGCGGAGAGCCTCTTCGGCTTCGAGCGGATGCCTTCTGGGAAACGGCGAACCGAACTGTCGGCCTCAATCGAGAGAATCTTCGAACAAGCATTCCCGGCCAGGATTCTACCCTTTGACGAGGAAGCTGCCCGCGCGTTTGCCAAAATCTCGGCCGCACGCCACTCCGCCGGCCGCCCCATCTCACAGGCCGACGCCATGATCGCCGCCATCGCCCACTCCCACCACGCCACCCTCGCCACCCGTAACACCAAGGATTTCGAAGCCTGCGGCATCCACCTCGTCAATCCCTGGACCGCCTAACCATCCCCCGTTCACACCAACTCCCGATTCCCCCATCCCCCTCATTCCCAACCCCTTACGCCCACTCCACCCGCCCCCCATACCCCGCCGCGCGCCACCCCTCTGCCATCCTGAAACCAGGGAACCCCATGCGCTCACTCCACCAAAACGGGACATCGTGGCCCGTCGCCGCCCTCCCCTCCACCCGTAACCCTTTTATTCCCAATCAACCACTCGCGCCCGCCCGGCCATCCAAGTCCCGCCACCCTCATGCCTGACCCCTCCCCGGACTCCGACCTCCTCCTCGAACTCGGCCTCATGCTCGGCCAGCGCCGCGCCTATACCCAGGTCGCCGGACGCTGCTCCGCCGCCCACATCGAAGCCCTCCGCAAGATCCGCGACCAGAAACTCTTCCGCCCCGTCGCCGCCTCTTGGCAGGACTACTGCGGCCCCCATCTCCAGATCTCCCGCCGCCATGCCGACCGCCTCATCGCCCTCCTCGAAGAATTCGGCCCCGTCTATTTCGAACTCGCCCAGCTCACCGGCATCACCCCCGCCGACTTTCGCTCCATCCAACCCGCCGTCCGCGCCGAGGGCATCCAACTCAATGGCGAAGTCATCGCCCTCCACCCCGACAACGCCTCCCGCGTCACCGAAGCCATCGCCGCCATGCTCCAACGCGCACCCCGCCGCCCGCCCGAGCTTCCCCCCGATACCTTCCACCTCCAACTCGCCCGCCTCCACACCCGCGGACACTCCCTCGCCGCTGCCTACGAGCGCCTCCTCGCCTCCGGACTCCGCCCCAAAGACCGCGACCAACTCCTCGCCGCCCTCGCGCAGCTCCGCCTCACCCTCGGACTCATAGGCTATGAATGACCCCCGCCGCCTGATTTCCAACCGCCTGATTTACAACCTTGAGATCACCGCGTCCGTGAACTCCGTCGTCGATGCCTTCCCGCCCACATCGCCCGTCAGGTGATCGCGCTCCGCGTACGTCGCGTAAATCGCCTTGTGCAGTCGCGCCGATGCATCCCGCTCCCCCAGATGCGCCAGCATCAGCACCGCCGATTGCATCAGCGCCGTCGGATTCGCCAGGCACTTCCCCGCAATATCCGGCGCCGTCCCGTGCACCGCTTCAAAAATTGCGTGATGGTCGCCCAGATTCGCGCCCGGCACAATCCCCAACCCGCCCACCAGTCCCGCCGTCAGATCGCTGATGATGTCGCCATACAGATTCGGCAGCACCAGCACGTCGAACGTCTCCGGACGCATCACCAGTTGCATGCACGTGTTGTCCACGATCATCTCGCTGTACGCGATCTCCGGATAATGCGACGCCACCTCCCGGCAGCACTTCAGAAACAGCCCGTCGCTCAGCTTCATGATGTTGGCCTTGTGAATCGCCACCACCTTCTTGCGGCTCTCCCGCCGCGACCACTCGAATGCAGATT
The DNA here is from genome assembly GCA_903876865.1 of uncultured Acidobacteriia bacterium. Taxonomy (GTDB): domain Bacteria; phylum Acidobacteriota; class Terriglobia; order Bryobacterales; family Bryobacteraceae; genus Solibacter. The sequence goes on along the minus strand of CAIRBY010000301.1, from coordinate 697 downwards.
TCGCAATCCGCATCGAAGCGTTCTGCGTGATGATCTTCAGGCTCTCCACCACGCCCGGCACCACTTCGTGCTCCAGCCCCGAGTACAGATCCTCCGTATTCTCGCGGAAGATCGCCATGTCCAGATTCACCAGGTCCGCATACCGCGTCTTCAAACCCGGCAACATCCGCACCGGGCGGAAATTCGTGTACAGCCCCAACTTCTTACGCAGCGATACATTGATGCTCTGATGCCCGCCGCCGATCGGCGTCGCCGTGGGACCCTTCAAGCCGACCCGCGTCATTTCCAGCGATGCAAACACATCGTCCGGAATCAGTTGGCCCTGCTCGACCAGCGCCCGCGCGCCTGCCTCCACGCGCTCCCATTCAATCGAGACTCCGGTCGCGTCTACCGCCCGTACGGTTGCTTCGGCGACTTCGGGTCCAATTCCGTCGCCGGGGATGAGTGTAATCAGATGGGCCATTACATCTATTATAAAGTGGGGGTGAACTTGATACCCCACTTGCTTTTCACGCCGGCCTGTCCCGCCTTTACCCCAATGAACTCTGTACCCGATTGGTCCTCACAGCGTCGCCAAATGGTCGATACCCAACTCCGCCGCCGCGGCATCCGCGACCAGCGCGTTTTGCAAGCCATGTCCCTGATCCCCCGCCACGAATTCGTCCCGCCCGAATCGCGCATCCTCGCCTACCAGGAT
>CAIRBY010000300.1 GCA_903876865.1 uncultured Acidobacteriia bacterium | reverse complement strand
CCGCCATAGATGCTCTCCAGCAGGCGCGGCACCGGAATCGTATTGCGCATCGAAGGGACGTTACTCGTCACCGCGCAATCTCCCAGCGCCACCAGAACCTTGGTTCGCGCCCGCACCACCAGAAGTTTCTTCAGGTCGTCCTGGCTGGAGACCGCGCCCTCCACCAGCGTGACGTCCACATCTTCCGGGAACGAGGTTGCGTCCACCAGCGGGCCGTACACCAGATCGGCCTGCGCTGCCAACGCGAGCAGTGCTTCGTCCAGGTCCAGCAGCGACATGTGGCACCCCGAACAGCCGTCCAGCCAGACCGTGGCCAGCCTCAGTTTGCTCATAGGCGGCCTCCCTGCCGGATCGCGCCCTGTAAGGCGCGTTCGCCGCGTTTGGTCATCTCTTCCACCGCCAGACCCTTCTCCGCCAGCGCTCCGGTGGGGCACGCCTGCACGCACTTGCCGCACCCGGTGCACCCCGGGGCCTCGCCCCAGGGGCGGTTCATATCGCTGATCACCCGCGCCCCCACGCCGCGCGACATCATGTCCCACACGTGCGCTCCCTCCACATCCGCGCACACGCGGATACAGCGCGAGCAGAGAATGCAGCGGTTGTGATCCAGCACGAAACGCGGATGGGAAAGGTCCACGGGGAGCTTCGGGTAGCGGTAGCGGAAGCGCACGCTGGTGACGCCCATTGCCGTGGCCAGCGCCTGCAATTCGCAGTTGCTGTTGGAGACGCACACCGCGCACAGGTGATTGCGTTCGGCTAGGAGCAATTCCAGCGTCATGCGGCGATAGGCCGCCAGTCGCGGCGAAACCGTGGTGACGGCCATTCCGTCCTGCGCCGGCGTGGTGCAGGCCGGCAGCAGTCGCCCGCTGCCGGAGACCTCCACGATGCAGAGCCGGCAGGCGCCCACGTCGCGCAAGCCTTCGAAGTGGCAGAGCGTGGGGATGAACCGTCCGGCGCGGCGCGCCACGGTGAGAATCGTCTCCCCCGCGAACGCCTGCACCAGTTCACCATCGATGCGGATTGAGAGTTTGGTCTGGGGCATGGCGGCCTCCTTTCGAGCCGATGCTGGTGACAGCGACTGTGACGGTGTCGGTGACTGTGACGGTGCCGGTTCCGATGAGTGGATCATGCGCGCACATCGCAGCGCAGGCAGCGCCGCGCCTCCTCCAGCGCCTCTGGCTTGCTCAAGCCGATCACCACTTCGTCGCTCCCATGTACGCGCACGCTGGCGGGCAGTTCATGCGAAACCCGTCTCGGCGACGCGCTCGGGTTCGCGAGCGCGATCTGTTCGTATTCGAAGCGTTGGAAAAGGCCGGCGAAGCGGCCGGCGCCCATCAGGCGGGCGTCGATGTTCTCCGCCGCCCGTTTGCCATACGCCATGGCGTTAGAGACGTTGGATGCGCCCGTCACCACATCGCCACCGGCGTAGAACTTGCTGCGGCTGGTCTCCAGCGTGAAGCGGTCCACCGTGATGGCGCCGTTCTCGTTCAGCGTCAGCCCGCTGGCCCGGCAGAAATCCTGATCCACGGTTTCGCCCACGGCCAGGACTACGCTGTCGCACTCCAGGCGAGTAATCTCCCCAGTGGGCACCGGCCTGCGCCGGCCCGAGGCATCGAATTCCGCCAGGCGCGTCTTGACCACTTCCAGCGCCTTGACCTGCCCCTGCGCGTTGCCCACAATGCGGTGCGGCGCGGCCAGGAACAGGTAGCGCGCGCCTTCTCGTTCCGCCGCCAGCGTCTCTTCCGCGATGGCCGGCATGTCCTTGCGCTCGCGGCGGTAGACTACCGTGGCCTGGGATCCCAGCCGCAGAGCCGTGCGCGCCGAATCGATCGCCGCGTTCCCGCCCCCGATGATTGCCACCCTGGGACCGAGCGGCGTATCCGGCGCGCCGCCTTTGGCCACTGCTTCCAGGAACGGCAGCGCCGGTATCACCCCGCGCAACTCCGTCCCCGGCAGGTACACCCAAGATTCCTTCCAGGTGCCGATGCTCAAAAACACCGAGTCGAACTGACTGTCCAGTTCGTTCAAAGAGATGTCCGTGCCCACCTGCGTCTTGAAGACGAACTGCACGCCCAGGCGCTCGATGATTTCGACTTCGCGGTCCAATACCGCCTTGGGCAGCCGGTATTCGGGCAGCGCATAGCGCAGCATTCCACCGGCGCGTTCCTGGCTATCGAACACCGTGACTGCATGCCCCAGCAGCGCCAAATAAAACGCCGCCGTGAGTCCGGCAGGGCCCGCTCCCACGATCGCCACGCGTTGTCCCGTGGCCGGCTGCTTGCGTACTTTCACCCGCTCCAGCATGCCTTCGAAGCGGTCGCTGCCCAGCATCGAATCCGCCAGGAAACGGTGCACTTCGCGCATATTGACGGCATCGTCCAGTGTCTGCCTGCGGCAGCGATTGTCGCAGGGGTGCTGGCACACCCGGCCCGTGGAGGCGGGCAGGGGATTGTCCATCAGGATCGAATCGAAGGCCTCTTCCATCCGGTCCTCCTGGAACAACTGCAGGAAGCGCGGAATGTTCATGTGCAGCGGGCAACTGTTCTCGCACGGCGAAAGCGCCAGGTCGCCGCACACACCCGCGTTGCAGCGCTGCCCGATGATGTGGTCCTCAAACTCGTGGCGGAAATGCCGCATTGTGGTCAGCACCGGATTCGGCGCCGTCTGCCCCAGTCCGCACAGCGAAGTGTCGCGGATCATGCCGCCCAGTTCGCCCAGCAGTTCCAGTTGCGGCAGCGCCCCCGTGCCTACGGTGAAGCCGTTCAGCACGTCCAGCGCGCGATCTAATCCCACCCGGCACGGCACGCACTTGCCGCAGGATTCGGAGTGCGTGAATTCGATGAAGTAGCGCGCCACATCCACCATGCAGTTGTCGTCATCCATCACCACCATGCCGCCCGAGCCCATGATGGATCCGAGTTGCGCCAGGGTCTCGTAATCCACCGCGGTATCGAACATCTCCTGCGGGATGCAACCGCCGGAGGGGCCGCCGGTCTGCACCGCCTTCACGCTTCTGCCGCGCGCCGCGCCGCCGCCGATATCGTAGACGAAGGTCTTCAGCGGCGTGCCCAACGGCATCTCCACCAGTCCCGTATTGCGTACCTTGCCCACCAGCGAGAACACCTTGGTGCCCGCGCTCTTCATGCTGCCGGTCTCTGTAAACCAGCCCGGTCCCTTGATGACGATAGGAGCAATGTTGTACCAGGTCTCGACGTTGTTGATGTTCGTCGGCCGTCCCCACAACCCCCGCTGCGCCGGGAAAGGAGGCCGTGGCCGCGGACGCCCGGACAGTCCCTCAAGCGACGCGATCAGCGCCGTCTCTTCGCCGCACACGAAGGCTCCCGCGCCTTCCACCAGTTGGATATCGAAGCGGAATCCGCGGCCCATGATGTTCTCGCCGAGCAAGCCGTATTCCCGCGCCTGCTGGATCGCGTGGTTCAGCCGGTGTACCGCCACCGGATATTCCGCGCGCACGTAGATCAGGCCCTCGGCGCAGCCCATCGCATACCCGCCGATAATCATGCCTTCCAGTAGCCCGTGCGGATCGCTCTCGATCTCGTTGCGGTTCATGTACGCGCCCGGGTCGCCTTCATCGGCGTTGCAGATGACGTACTTGCAATCCGCCTTGGCCTTGGCCATGAACTCCCACTTGATTCCCGTATGGAAGCCCGCTCCCCCGCGTCCACGCAACTTGGAAGCTTTGATCTGCTCGATCACCTGCTCCGGATGCCCGTCGATCAGCACCTTGTAGAGCGCCTGATAGCCGCCCACCGCGATGTACTCTTCGATGTCGTCCGGGTTGATCAGGCCGCAGTTGCGCAGCACGATCTTCTTCTGTCCCGCGAAGAACGGGACCTCGCGCCACAAGGGCAGTTCCGGAAAGCCGTGGCCGTAGCGCAGTTGCGCGGTGATGTGGTCCCATTCGTCCACCCGGCACCATGCCAGGTCCGGCGTGATGCGGCCCTCCGCCGCGTCAGAGAGGATGCGCGAGGCGTCGCTGGCCTGCACCCGGCGCAGAATCACCATCGGCTTCCCCGGAATCGCCACGTTCACCAGGGGCTCTTCCGAGCATGGCCCGAAGCACCCAACGCCGGTCAGTTGCGCCGCCACGCCGCCGCCGTGAATCTCCTCATGGAAGGCATGGTACAGGCCTTCGGCGCCATTGCCGCGCCCGCAAGTTCCCATGCCGACCGCGATGCGTGGCACGCCGGGCAGCATCTTCTCCAGACCTGCTTCGCGCACCGCGTTGAATGTGCTGATATCCTCGATCCGGCTCATCGTGCCTTCTCCTGATGTAGCGCCTCCACCTCGCGCGTCAGCACGCGCTCGTTCATGTGGCCGCAGATGCGATGATCCACCTCCACCACCGGCGCCATCGCGCACTGTCCAAAGCACGCCACCGTGCGGATCGTGAACTTGCCGTCGGCGCTGGTGATCGTAAGCTTATCGGCCTGCCCGTCACCCTCGGCCATGCCCAGTTCCAGGCGCAGTTTCTCCAGCAGGTCGCGCGAACCGCGTGTGTGGCACGCTGTGCCGCGGCAGATGGAGATGATGTGTTCGCCCTGCGGTGTCAGGCTAAAGAGCGAATAGAAAGTCACCACGCTGAAGATTTGCGAAAGCGGCGTGCCCGTCCGTTGGGCGATGTAAGCGAGCGTGTCCAGGCACAGGTACTTGCCTTCGGCATGTTCCTGCACATCTTCCAGGATCCCCAGCAGAGCGCCGGGCCGGCCGCTGCGGCGGGTGATGGTCTCGTCCACGAAATCCCGCTCGCGGGAATCGGGGCGGGGTCCCTTGTTCGTTGGGAGGCTACTCGTCAGGGAATTCATACTTGGAACTCCGTAATCGCCCATTACGCTACCACCTGGACGCCTCACAGGGAAGACGGAAAAGTACACAGTTTTGGGGCTTATCGGTCCGGTCGAAGCGTGGGATTTCTCGTCACGTGAGGGAATATTGCGAACTGAGGGACGAATCGATGCTCTGGAAACGGGCGGACTGGTGCGAAACAGTCCGCCGTTGCGGCTTACATCCGTAACTCTATTGAATGAGGGTGATTTCCTTGAACCAGACCGTCCGTGCTCCGCCGTGGTGTTGAATGGCGATGTAGCCTTGGTCCGGACGTGGTCCGCGGTCGGGTTCGTATTGGCTCTTCTTGGCCGGTACGGGTGCCACGCCGTCGTAATCGGTTACCAGCACACCGTTCAATTTGACGATGGTACGCGGTCCGCGCATTTCGATTTCGAGCGTGTTCCACTCACCCGTGGCCTTATAGGGCCGGGCGGCGGCCTTGGTCATCGAATACAGAACCCCGGTGCAGTGGTACTCGTCGCCGCTATCCTGGATCTGCACTTCGATGCCCTTGTTGATGGCGTCGTCTTCGGATTTGGGCTGCACCGGGATGCGCGTGAATACGCCCGAATTCGCGTCCGGCGCCGAGAATTTATACACCACGCGCAGCGTCGCGTTGCCGATCTTTGCGCCGGTGTACCAGAGGTCGTCCTCGGGAGAGTCCGGCTGGGAGATCAGCAGCCCATCCTGAATCACGAAACCCGGTTTCTGACCGGCCGGCGCCCCTTCGTGCCGCGGGATGCGCGCCCATCCCGTCAGGTCTTTCCCATTGAAAAGCTGTTTCTCCGCGGCAAATCCGGGAACCGCCGCGAGCGCGAGTATCGCAAGCCACTTGTTCATATTGAGTATCCTCAGCCCATCCTACAACGGCGGTGGCGTCGGCGGTTCCCGCGCCCGACCCGGGACGCTCCACCCGGCGAAAACGGCGCACGTGGGACAACCGGCAGGTATAGAATCATTACGGACTCGGGAGTCCTAAACGTAAATTCCCGACTGAGGCACACGATGATCACTCGATCTCTCTTCGTTGCGGGCGCGGTTTTCCTTTTTGCGTCGCTGGGATGCGCGCAAGGGGGGCCCGACGGCCACTGGGTAGGCACGTTCACGGCGGAAAATCGCGAGATTACCCTCTCGCTCGATCTCACCCGGAACGCAAAACTGGAGTGGATCGCCAGCATGGGCATGCCGGCCGAAAAGGCGGCGGGCCTGGTGGTGACGGATGTCACGGTCGATGGCAAATCGGTCAAATTCGTCGCCGTGGAACTGATGATGGCGAAATTCGACCTGACTTTGGGTGACGACCAGACGATGAAGGGGACGTTCTCGACGCGGCAGGGGCCGCTGGCGGTCGCATTGAAACGCACGGGCGCGGCAAAGGTGGAACTGATCCCGGCCAGTCCGGCGGTGTCGAAGGCGTTGGAGGGAGATTGGGAAGGCTCGCTCCAGACGCCCGGCCGCGCCGTTCGCATGATCGTTCACTTCAAGAATCAGGCGGATCAGACGGTCGCGGCAACCGTCGACACACCCGATAGCGGAGCCGTGGGCCTGCCGCTCAATGCCGTAAAGCAGAACGGCCTGAAGGTGGAGTTCGGCATGAAGATCGCCCAAAGCGTTTTCCAGGGAACGTTGAACGCCGAGGGCACGGAACTGGCGGGACAGCTCATGCATGAAGATTCCGGTATGCCGCTGACGCTGCGGAAGAAGTAGTATGGCCGCGGGGTGGGCGAGGCGGGCGCGACGGTTTAGACGCGCACCGTCGCGCGCGGAACGCTGCGTGGTGGGAGTGGCGGATGTGGTGGTGACCGGCCAAGGGTCGCTCATCAGGCGCAGCCCGGCAGGCGCAAATGCCGGGCGATATAATCGGAGCCACCGGGATGAAGAACGCCTCCACCGGTAGGCTCTTCCGTCATGAACGCATCGCTACGATTGGCCGCAGCCGTATCCGCGATCTGCGCAATTGCGCCACTTTGCGCCGAGGAGCAGCCGAAGTTCGAAGTGGCGTCAGTGAAGCGCACCGGCCAGGGAATGATCAAGAACGTTCTTGGTCCCGGGACTGTCACGCTCAAGGGCGACCCTCTGCAGATCGTTCTCATGGAAGCCTTTCAGGTAAAGGCTTACCAGATCGTTGGACCGGCCTGGCTGGAAGAGGAGTGTTTTGACATCATCGCCAAGATGCCGGAAGGATCGAGCAACGAGCAGATCCCGGCAATGCTTCGGGCGTTGTTGGCGGAACGGTTCCAACTCGCCACCCACAGAGAGGAACGTCCTCGCCCCGTGTATGCGCTGGTCGTGGAAAAGAACGGGCCCAAATTCAAGGAGGCGAGTTTGAACTTCCGGCGCATGGGTCCGCGATCCGGCGTGGTGGCGTTCCGCGCGGCGGCGGACACGCGCGGCTTCAAAGGCGACATGACCATGGCGTCACTTGCCCGCTTCCTCGCGAATCATCTGGACCGCCCTGTCCAGGATCTTACCGGACTCAGCGGAACCTACACCATCGACCTTTCCTGGGCGCCGGACCCGACCATAGACCGGCCGTCCCGCTTCGCCGAAGCGACCCGCGCAGCGATGGGAGATGCCGGGGTGGACCTTCCCGCCGCACCCACATCCACCCTGTTCACCGCGATCCGGGACGCGCTGGGGTTGAAGTTGGAACCGCACAACGGGAAGGTGGAGATGCTCGTGATCGACCACGTGGAGCGGGTGCCGGTCGGGAACTGAGCTAAGACCCGCATCCAGGTTCGGCGCCCGTTCGTGCCGCGGGAGGCGAACCCAACCGGCAAAGTACTGCCCGGTGAAGAACTGAATCTCCGTCGCGCGTCAGCGCGGCACCGCGAGTATGGAAGCGACGGTTCGGGTTAATGGACGCGACAAGGACGTGATCCGGGGGTGGCTTCAGCGCGGTATGCGCTTAATGCCGGTGATGAACGCGATCCCAGGCACTACCCGATTCGAGAGCCTGTCGATAATCCGATCCGACCAAACCAACTACCGGCCTTTCTTCGTAGCCGGGATGGTCCGTAGCCTAAACTCTGCATCCTCCGATCTCAGCCGTTCGACGAATCGATCCGCAGGTTCCAACTCCCACAACTCTTGCCCCACACCAAGCATGTTCAGGATAGGATCATGCAAAACGCCACCTCCGGCAGCACGCAAACAATTGCAGTTCAACCTAACCTCCAACCCTCAGATCGCCTCATCTTACAACGACAGGGCAGTTGTAGACTTCTGCAATCCCCGCCCCAAACAATCCTCTTGACACGGGGAGAAATCCGGCATATTCTTCGGTAAGAAAAACGAACGATCGTTTTCTTTTATGCCGAAACTCAAGGACCAGGTAGTCCGCAAGAACCAGGAAGCCATCGAAGACGCCGCGCTGCGCCTCTTCGTCCGCCAGGGCTATTTCGGCACTTCCATCCGCGACGTCGCCACCGAAGCCGGCGTCTCCGTGGGCAATATCTACAACTACTACCCCAACAAGGAAGCGCTCTATTCCAGCCTGATCAAGCGCTACTCGCACAAGGTCTCTCAAGCGCAGGCCAAGCTCAAACCCCTGCTCGGCAAGTTCGACGCCGAAAGCCTCCGCCTGCTCGCCCAACAGGCGCGCGACATTGTCTACAACAACCCCGACTACTGGCGCCTGATGTATATTGACGTCACCGAATTCGGCAACCGGAACTTCGCCCACATCTTCAAACGGCTCTCCAGCAACCTGGAAAAACTGGCCGGCGGCTACCAGGGCAAAGCCGTCCGCCCCGGCATCGAGCCTTCGCTCGCCTACGCGGCGATCTATCTGCAGTTCTTCTCGTACTTTTTGGTGGAGAAACTCTTCGGCGGCAAGGAACACCTCGGCCAGCCAGAGAATATCGCCATCGAACAACTCATCAAGATCTTCCGGGAAGGGATTGATGGAAGCAAATAGCCGTTGTGCTACTGAAGCACCGAGGTAATCAAGCCATGACGCTGAACACACGTTGCATCGCGATCTTCGCCCAGATCTTCGCACTGACCCTGGCTCTGTCGCCGGCACTGCTGGCGCAGACCTCCACCACCGGACTGCTCACGGGGACCGTGACGGACCCGAGCGGAGCCGTCATCGCCAACGCCAGGTTGACGTTGGTGAGCCCTTCCGGCGAGGAGCGCAGCGCCACCACCGGCGGCGATGGCGCCTACCGGATTCCGCTCCTGCCCCCGGGCGAATACCGCCTCTCGATTGAAGCGCCCGGCTTCCGCCCCTACCGCGCCACGGGCGTGCCCATACGCATCACCGAGTCCACCGAGATCTCTCCCTCCCTCGCGATCGGCGGGGAAGCCGTGTCCATCGATGT
>CAIRBY010000299.1 GCA_903876865.1 uncultured Acidobacteriia bacterium | reverse complement strand
AGTGACCGTCCGCTGCCGGGGGCGACACAGGTTGGCGATCAGGTGGTGGTGCGGCGCGTGGATGCGGGCTTCTTCGAGGCGATGGGCATCGCGGTGCTGCAAGGGCGCGTGTTCACGGCGGAGGAGGAGAGCGGCAGCGGCCTAGTGGCGGTGGTGAATCGGACGCTGGCGGACCGCTACTTCGCGGGCGAGGGCACGCTCGGCAAAGAGGTGGACGGCAACGCGATCCCGTGGAAGCGCGTGGTAGGCGTGGTGGCGGATACGCGCAACGACGGGCTGCGGAATCCGACGCGGCCGGAGATTTATCTGCCGCTGACGGCGGGGAGGGCGGCGGGCGGCGGAGTCACGCGCGGGTACGGCGTGAATGTGGTGATGCGGACGGCGGGTGATCCGGCGGTGGCGGAGAGGTGGCTGCGCGGGCAGTTGCGCGCGATGGATGGCGCGCTGCTGGCGCGGGTGCGCGGGATGGACGAGGAGTGGCGGGAGCTGAAAGAGGGTCCGCGTTTTCAGGCGAGTGTCTCGGGCGGCTTCGCGGGGCTTGCGCTGCTGCTGGCCTGCACGGGAATTTACGGCGTGCTCTCGCATGTGGTGGTGCTGCGGCGCCGGGAGATCGGGATTCGCATGGCGCTGGGCGCGTCTCCGGCGGCGGTCCAGTGGCTGGTGGTGCGGGAGGCGCTCGGGCTGGCGGTGGCGGGGGTGGTGGTGGGAGTAGCGGGCGCGGTGGCGGGCGCGAGGGTGCTCGGGAGCCTGCTGTATCAGGTGGAAGCGCGCGACCCGGCGACGCTGGTTGGCGCCGCGGTCCTGCTGGTGGTGCTGGCGATTGCGGCGAGCGCAGTGCCGGCGCGGCGGGCCTCACGGGAGGATCCGGCGCGGACGCTGCGGGCGGAGTGACGGTGGAACTGCGTGATGCGGTTCGCGGGTGAAGAATTGGCACGCAAAGGCGCAGAGACGCAAAGAAAGGCAGGAACAACAAGGGGTGGTTTGCGGCTTGGCGTGGGCTGCGGCTCGAGGGCGAAGAGTGGGCACGCAAAGGCGCGTGGCGAGCGGGTCGGCGTAGAGTTGAGTGCTTCGTGGCGCAGGCATTCCTGCCTGCCGTCTCGACATTCGTGTCGAGATTGCTTTTTCTGCCGGCGGGGGAAAGGCCGCCGAGAGGAATCTCGGCGCTGCAGGCAAGAATGCCTGCGCCACGAGTCTTCGCGGGCTGCGCTGCAAAGATCAGCCTATGGGGCGGGTTGCCAACCCGCCCCACTAAAGGCGGAGCTTACTGCACGGTGATGATGGCGTTGCCGGCAGAAGTGGAGCTTCCGAGGGTGAGTGTGACCACGTTATCGCCGGCGGTGGCGGTCGGGGGGACCACTACGTTGAGCTGATAGACGCCGGAGGAGATGAGGCCGCAATAGGCGACCTGAGCGGAGGCGCCGCCGAAGGTCACGGTGGGCGCGCCGGCGCAAGGCAGGGGCGCGGCGACGATGGCGCCATCGGTATAGGCGGGCGTGGTGGCGCCCCAACCGGTGCCGAAGAGGCTGATGGTTTCCCCGGCTCTGGCGGGCGTGCTGAGGTTGGCGTAGAGCGTGGTGGCGCCGACCAGAGCGGAGTTGGCATGGAGCGCGGCGATCGACTTGTTGTCCTTGAGCAGGAAGAAGGCGGGCGAGACGGCTTGCATGGTGGTGCTGACGGTGGCGCTGGTGAGGCCGTTGCTGGTGACGACGACGTTGACCGGGCCGGTGGCGGTATCCACGGGGGTGAGCACGTCGATCTGCTTGGGGCTCACGTAGTAGACGTAGGCGGCCTTGCCATTGACGGTTACGGAGACGCCGGAGAGGGATTTGGGCAGCGAGGTGCCGCTGAAATCGCTGTTGGTCCAATTGCGCGTCACGGGCGAGAGGTTGGCGCCGAAGATGCTGATGTAGGTGTTGGGCGCGATGTTGGCCTGGGTATCGGCGGCGTTGCCGATGGCGTTGGAAGCGACCACGGGCGCGGCTTGCAGGCTGCCGAGGAGGCCGTGATTCTGGGAGGCTTCACCGGCCGCGAAGTAGATCGCGTTGGGGTCGCCGCCATTGCCGCCGTTGCCGGGGATGAGCGCCCACAGTCCGGGAATGGAGATGGTGTTGCCCTGCGGGTCGGCAAGCGCGCCGAGGAAGTTGCCGCTGGTAGCGTCGAAGGCGTTGATCACGCCATCGCCGAAGTTGCCGATCAGCAGAGCGCCGGAGAAGGCGCCGAAATTGGCGCCGGCGATGGCGACGCCCCAAGGCGCGTTCAGCGGTCCGGCGGAGACCAGGTGTTTGATCAGGGTGCCGTTGAGATCGAAGACGGCGACGTGGCCGAGGCCCGCGCCGTTGACCCAGCCGCGCAGGCCGGGGTTCTGTTTGGCATACATCACGTAGAGTTTGCCGCCGATGTTCTGAATGTTGAAGGGCGAGTAGCCGGCGGGCACGGCGGGATCGGTGAAGCCGCCGGAGACGGTCACGGGCTTGTAATTGGTGTCGTAGACTTCGATCGCGCCGGAGTAGAAGTTGGCGACGTAGATCTGCGGCGTGGTGGAGGCGACGCGTCCGCTGATGGCCATGCCGTAGTAGACGGCGTTCTTGGAAGAGTTATCCACCATGAGTTGCGCGTGGGTGGCATCGACGGCGGAGGCCCAGCCGGAGATGGCGCCATCGGCGGTGCAGAAGATGAAGCTGGGAGCGCGTCCGACGGCGACGGCGAAGCCGCCGGTGAGATTGGAGACGATGCCGGTGGCGACCGAGGTCGAAGGGCCTTTGGCGCCGGGAGGCACGATGGCGAGAGTGGCGCTGACGGCGCCGTTGCTGCTGTAAACGGTGGAGAGTCCGGTGGCTCCGTCATTGACCCAGAAGGGGCTGGTGGCGGAGGTGTCGATGCCCCAGGGGTTGACCAGATTTTTGTCGGTGAAATCGGCCACGCCGGGCTGGTCTGAGACCAGATTGTGGAGCAGGTAACCGTTGCCGGGAGGGTTGGCGGCAGCGAAAAGGCTGGTCGCGAAAAGCAGTAAGGATGTGGCGCTCGTCGTTGTTGTCATCGTGGATCTCATCAAGGCGATGATAGCCACGGCAAGGCGTTACAAGGTTCAAATTCGGGGGTCGGGCGCTATTTCTTTACAACTGGCGCGGCGGCTGGAGGCGACTGCTTGCGCAACTGCTCGAAGTATTGCTGCACGTAGGGCTGCAGCGCCACCGGCACTTCGTCGCGGCTGATTTCCGCGCCGCTCTGGGTGTGTTCGGCGCCCTTCTGCGCGTAGGGGGTGCGCAGTTGCTGGCTGGTGGATTGGACTTCGACGGTGGCTTCGCCGCTCACGGAGGCGGCGCGCTTGCCGAGGATCTCGCTGATCTTGCCCATGGCCGCGAGCTGTTCGGCGTTCTTGATGGCCTTGTCGCCATCCTGGCTGCCCACGCCGCTGCCGGGCTGTTTGGTGGCCTGCTGCGAATCGCTCTTGCCCTGGCCTTTGCCCTGCTGGGCGTTCTCGGAATCCTTGGCCTGCTGGCCGTCTTCGCCCTCTTGGGAATCGCCCTGCTGGCCGCCCTTTTCGGCCTGGCCGTCCTTGCCCTGCTGCTGTTTTCCCTGCTGCTGCTTGCCCTGTTTGTTGGCGGCCTGTTCCTGGTTGCCCTGCTGTTGCTGGCCCTGCTGATTCTGCTGCGGCTTCACCTTGGAGAGCAGGTTCTGGAAGGCGTCTTTCATCTTATCCATGAGGGAGTTTTCGCCCTCGGTGCTGCCTTCCTTGGGCTTGCCGGATTGCTGTTTATCCTGCTGGCCGCTCTTGCCCTCGCCCTTCTTGCCGTCCTGGTTTTCCTTGCCGTTTTCCCCGGCTGCGCCGCCGCCTTCGGATTGCTCGTCGTCGGAGGCCATCTGGTCGTCGGGCTGTTCGCCGGCTTTCGAGCCCGGCATGGTCTTGATGTCGGATTTTCCGGGCGCATCGGCCTGGGCTTCGCCGGGAGTCTGGGTCTCCTGGTTGGCCTCCTGCTGGCCGGGATTCTGCTGGTCCTGGTCGGGCGAGCCGTTGCCTTCGTCGGCGTTCTGGGGGGTGTCTTTCTGGCCGCGGCGGGGGTTGTTGGCGTGCTGCACGGGCTTGCCGCCGGTGAGCGATTCGGGGAGGAAGTTGGCGATGGGGCGGGAGAGATCGAGCTGGCGCGAGATGCCGTAGCGGAGGCCGAAGAGGCCGAGCGCAATTGCGAGCAGGGCGGCCATGGCATAGGCGGCGCGGGGCATGCGGTAGGGGACGGCGGCGCGGGGATCCACCCCGGCGGCGAGGCGGGCGGCGACTTCGAACTGGGCGCGGCGCACGTCGGCGGAAGTGGGCGAATCGGGCTGCACGTCCTGAAAGTAGAGCGCGGTGGAAAGGCTATCGGCGAGTTCCATGCGCTGGTCCACGAGTTGGGCCACGGCGTAGGGGGAGGGCAGGCGTTTCTTGACGCGGTAAATGCCGAGGGCGGCGGCGCCGACGGGGATCAGCAGGAGGAATTGCCAGCTGAGAATTTGCGTGCCGAAGAGCAGCAGCAGGATGAAGGCGCCGAGCGCCGCGCTACCTGAGTTTGCTCCCTGCCGGAATAATTCGTTGCCCAGACTCCGGCGCCTGGCTTGACGGACGAGTGTTCCCAAGTGTGATTCCTTGTGCGTTTATGCACCATTTCACGGAGCAACGTTGTCCGGAAATCATGAATGTGAGTCTAATTTTATCACTATCCCCGGCAGCGTAGAATGATAGGAGCCCCCTACCAGGAAGGAAGCAGAGTGAACCGGCCGATCAACGTTCTGATTGTGGATGACGAAGCCAGCCAGCGCAGCGGCATGGCGGCGCTGGTCTCCGCCTGGGGGATGCGGCCGGCGACGGCGAGCGATGGCAACGAGGCGCTGCTGAAGCTGCAGGAGTTCGCGGCGGACGTGATTCTGACCGATTTAAATATGCCGGGGCTGGATGGCTTTGGGCTGTTGGAACGGCTGCGCGACTCCGGCGAGATGCCGCCGACGATCGTGCTGACGGCCTTCGGGAGCGTGGAGGCGGCGGTGAAGACGGTGGCGGAACTGGGCGCCTACTGGTTCCTGGAGAAGCCCTACGATTCGAAGACGGTGGAACTGCTGATCCGGCGGGCGGCGAGCCACGCGAGCCTGGGTTCGGAGAAGCGGCTGCTGGAGCGGCAATTGAGTTACAAGGGGTCGCTGGGCGGGATGGTGGGGAGTTCGGCGAAGATGCAGGAGATCTTCGCGCTCTTGCAGCAGGCGGGGCCGACGCGGGCGGGCGTGCTGATCACGGGGGAGAGCGGGACGGGCAAGGAACTGGTGGCGCGCACGCTGCACGCGCTGAGTCCGCGGCGCGACGGTCCGTTTGTGGCGATCAATTGCGCGGCGCTGCCGGAGAGCCTGATCGAAAGCGAACTGTTCGGGCACGAGAAGGGCGCGTTCACGGGCGCGAGCGAACGGCGGGCGGGCTGTTTCGAGTTGGCGCAGCACGGCACGCTGCTGTTGGACGAAATCGGTGAGATGCCGATGGCGACGCAGGCGAAACTGCTACGCATTCTGGAGGATTCCAAGGTGCGGCGGCTGGGCGGGCGTTCGGAGTTCGAGGTGGATGTGCGCGTGGTGGCGGCGACGAATCAGGTGCCGGACGAGGCGGTGCGCGGCGGGCACTTGCGCGAGGATCTCTTCTACCGGCTGAACGTGTTTCATGTTCACATTCCGCCGCTGCGCGAGCGCAGGGAAGATATCCCCGCGATTGCGGAGATGCTGATGGGCGAGATGAATCGCAAGCACGAATGCCGCGTGACGGAGATTGCGGCGGGGGCGATGGAATGCCTGCTGCGCCACAACTGGCCGGGCAACGTGCGCGAAGTGCGAAACGTGATCGAGCGCGCGGTGATTCTTGCCGGGGAGGGCAGCGTGGAGGTCCGGCACTTGCCCGCGTTCCTGCAGGGACGGAACGCGCCAGTGAGCGCGCCGGCCACGGGGGATTCCGGCGACGTGCATTTTGCGATCGGCACGACGGTGGAAGAGGCGGAGAAGGGGCTGATTCTGCGCACTCTCGACCACACGAACAACAATAAGACACGGGCGGCGGAGATCCTGGGGATCAGCTTAAAGACGCTGCACAATAAATTGAAAGAGTACGGCGCCAGAGAAGTTGAAGCGGGCGCTTAATACACAATCACCTACTATGTTCCTACACACACGATACGCATTTCTTCCGGCTGCCGCACTGGTGGCTTTCACGTTCGCTTCGGTCGCCCCGATGAAGGCGCAGGGGCCGGTCGATTTGAAGAACGAGCACATGGCCAACGTGCGGCAATTGACCAACGGCGGGCAGAATGCCGAGGCGTATTGGGCTCCCGACGGGAAGCGGCTGATTTTCCAATCGACGCGCGGCGAGGCGAAGTGCGATCAGGAATACATCATGAACGCCGATGGCTCCGATCAGCATCTGGTATCTACCGGCAAGGGCCGCACCACCTGCGGATATTTTCTGCCGGACGGCAAGCACATTGTGTACGGCTCCACGCACCTGGCGGGCGACGCGTGCCCGGCGGACGCGGACCGCAGCAAGGGCTATGTGTGGGCGGTCTACCCCTCGTACGATATCTTCCTGGCGAAGGACGATGGGACGGACGTGAAGCGGCTCACCTCGACGGATGGCTACGACGCGGAAGCGACGATCAACTGGAAGACGAAGAGCATGGTGTACACGTCGATGGCATCGGGCGATCTGGATCTGTGGACGATGAAGCTGGACGGATCGGCGAAGAAGCAGATCACGAAGAGCTTCGGCTACGATGGCGGCGCGGTCTATTCGCACGATGGGAAGAAGATGATCTGGCGCGCGGGGTATCCCAAGGACGAGGCGCAGAAGAAGCGGTACACGGAACTGCTGAAGGATAACCTGACGAGTCCGATGAAGATGGAACTGTTCATCAGCGATGCGGATGGAAAGAACGTGAAGCAGTTGACGGATTTCAATTGCGCGTCTTTTGCGCCCACGTTCACGCCGGACGATCAGCAGATTCTGTTCAGCTCCAACAAACACAACTGCGACGGACGGAAGTTCGAACTGTTCGTGATCAACGTGGATGGCACGGGGCTGAAGCAGGTGACGGAGTTGGGCGGGTTCACGAGCTTTCCGGAATTTTCGCCGGACGGGAAGAAGCTGGTGTTCGTAACGGACTGGCACGGAAAATCGCAATACGAGTTCAACGTGTTCACGGCGGACTGGAAGAAGTAGGGGCGCGGTTAGAGGGACATCGAAGGGGCTGCCGACGATCAGCGGCCCCGGATGTCCTCAATGAATTCATCGGCAGAGGAGTAGCCAAGCTCTTTCAAAGAGTCCGCGCAGTAGCCTCTCCATTTCGCGAAGTCGATCTTCGTCGGAGTTCTCTTCAAAGTGACCGCGCCGCTGATGACTTCGAACTCAACCGCGGTGCCGGGACCGATGCCGAACTGGTCACGGATTTCTTTCGGAATCGTTATCTGCCCACGTGCGGTGACTTTCATATTCTTCAGTCTGACCGTAGATTCATACCTGGTCAAGCCGGGCGAACAGCGTGTGCGATCAGCTGGAGTGGTCGTGGATGATCTTCCAGCCGGCGGGGGTTTTGCGGAGGACGAGGGTGAAGCGTCCGGTGGCGTCGCCGCCGCCGGTGGCGGTGCGCTTGAGGGAGTACTTGCCGTTGGCGACTGCGTAATCGGCGCCTAGGGGGCGGACGGCGATTTCGCTGAAGGTGAGGGCGCCCATGGCGTCGCGGGTGGGGTAACCGCGCTGGTAGCGGGCGACGATTTCCTTGGGGCCGCCGTGGGTGACTTCGCGGCCGATGAAGGTGGTCTCGGGCGAATCCTCGTAGTAGGAAGCGAAGGTGGCGAGGTCGCCTTTGTTCCACGCGTCTTCGGATTCCTTCAGGAGTTGGCGCACGGCGCCGGCTTGCGCGAAGAGGACGTGCGTGAGCACGAGGAAGGAGGCGAGGAAGAGGATCAGGCGTCGCATAAGCGGTTCGGTGACTAGATCGCGTCGGAAATCGACGGCAGGGGGAAATCGGTGGCGACGAGCGAGGGGCAGATCATCATGCCGCCTTCGAGGCCGCGCACGCGGATGGCCTGGCCGAGTTTCTTTGTGTTCTTGAGCAGGCGGACGGGGCTTTCGAGGAAGCGGAAGTTCATCACGGGGGTGGTGATCTTGCCGTTCTCGATGAGGAAGAGTCCGTCGCGGGTGAGGCCGGTCTGCTGCAGGGTCTGCGGGTTGACGCCGCGGATGTACCAGAAGTGGGTGACGAGCAGGCCGCGCTCGACACCGGCGATGAGTTGCTCGAGGGTCTCGCCGCTGCCTTCCATGGTGAGGGGAGTTTGCGCGCCGCCGCCGAAGCCGCCGCCGCCACCGCCGAAGCCGCCGGCGCTGGGCGTGGCGGGTTTGCCGGTTTTGCCGGCCCAATAGCGATCGTAGGAGAGGTTGGCGATTGCGCCTTTATCGATCCACGTGATGGCGCGGGTGGGGAGCAGGTCGCCGGTCCACGGGGAAGAGGGCTGGCGCGAATCGAAGGGATCGCTGCGCAGGGTGACGAATTCGGGGAAGAGTTTTTCGCCGAGCAGGGTGCCGCCGCCGCGCTTGCTGAGGAAGGTGCGGCCTTCCTCGGTGTTGCGGGCGTTGAAAGCGCCGGCCATGAGGCGGACGAGATCGGCCGCGGCGGTGGCTTCGAGGACGACGGTATAGTTGCCCGGCTCAAGTTTCTGCGGATTCTTCCAGCGCGCGCACTTCTCGCTCGCGGTGGCGCCGAGGCGGGCGCTATCGATTTCGGAGAGTTTGGTGGAGGGCTGCCCGGCCCAACCGGAACTGGAGCCATCGGCCATGCGGATGGTGGTGGTGAGCTGCGAATCGGCGGAGTGGTGGAAGCCGAAGAGGCCGGCTTTATTGGCGATGGCGCTGACGCGGTGGGAGCGCTCGATGAGTCCGGCGGCGATCTGTTTCTGCTTGAGGGCGAGATCGATGATGGTCTTGACGTGCGGGATCATCTCCGGGGAGCGGGCGGCGGCGGTGCGCTCATCGAAATCGCTGACCT
>CAIRBY010000298.1 GCA_903876865.1 uncultured Acidobacteriia bacterium | reverse complement strand
TGGTCCGCGCAGTGGGGCGAAATCAGCACGTTCTTGAGCGTCCAGAAGGGATGGCCCGCAGGTAACGGTTCGGTATCGAAGACATCCAGCGCCGCGCCCTTGATGCGGCCCTCGGTGAGGGCGCGCACCATCGCCGCCTCATCGATCACGGGACCGCGCCCTATATTCACCACCACCGCCGTGGGCTTCATGGCCGCGAACTCCGCTTCGCCGATCATGCCCCGCGTCTCCGGCGTCAGCGGCGCCGAAGCCACGATGTAATCGCACTGCGAAATCATCTCCAGGCGCTCGGAGGGGGAGTAGGTACGCTCGATCAGCGGATCCGCAGCCGTGGCCGCGTGCCGTTTGAGAGCCAGCACCCGCATTCCCATCGGATGCACCCTCTTCGCCACCGCGTGCCCGATATCGCCGTAACCCACGATTCCCACCGTCTGCCCGGCGATCTCGACGATATCGAAGGCTTCCCACCGCCCCGCTTCCTGATTCGCCACCATACGCCGCAGGTCTTTGGCGAAATAGAGAATCGCACCCAGCGCGAATTCGCCCAGCGACTGGCTGAACACACCCCGCCCGTTGGTCAGCGGCACCTCGCTCTCAATCAGTGCCGGGAACAATACCGTATCCAGCCCGGCGGCGCGTGAATGCACCCAGCGGACTTTCGGGCACATCGCGAAGACATCGCGCAGCAGCTTACCGCCGACAGACCAGCTGAAGATCACCGTGGCGTCTTCCGCCAGCCGTTCGAAGGCCTCCACCGAGTTGCCCACCGCGAGGCTGCACTCCTCCGGAAGCTCCGCAAGGAGCTTCAATTCCGGATCCGCCAGATCCGACGCCAAGACCAATACCGTGTGATTACCCATCAGGAGCAACCTAACACATCCGCGCCCGCCTCCGCGCCTCGCCAGGTACGGTTACCACCCTTTATCCATCAGCCGGATCGCATCCAGGTTGAGAAACTCCACCATCCCCGCGGGCCCCGCCTCCACCCCCGCGCGGAAACTCGCGAGCGCCTCCTCCCTGCGGCCCAGAATCTTCAGCAGCACTCCCTGCGAATGCAGCAGCGCCCCCTTGGATACGGCCGCCGTGGGCGCCGCCAATTGCCGCTGCACGAAAACCAGGGCCTTCGTCGCCCGGCTCTTCGCCTCGGCTTCGTCCAGCCGCCACTGCGCCAGAACCGGGTAGGCATACTCCGGCGAAGCAATCTCCGGGTTCGCCTTCGACAGCTTCTCCCAGCGCTTGCGCCCCTCCTTGGGGCCCACACAGGCAGCCTCCACTACGCCCAGGAAGTATTGAAAGCGCAGCCCCTTCATGAAGCCGCCCAGGCCGCTGAAGGTGAAGGGCAGCGCCTTATTCTCCTCATCCAGATTCGTGATCGCCTGATCCACTCCGCCGCACTGCCGGACTTTGGCCCGCCCTACCAGGCTCTGCAGGCGCAATTCCATGTAGGCAGCCTTGACCGAATCCTCCTGCTTGTTGCCGGGGAAATTGGCCGCGGTGAAGTAGCCCAGCGCACCACCCGCGTCTCCCGAAGCGGCAATGCGGAGCGCGCGCGCCACCAGATCGCGGGGAGACGGCGCGGCTATGGCCGTGGCGGCTGGAGCGCTTCCACCGGAAACCGGGGCGGGAGCCGTAGCGGCGGGACGAATTTTCCGCACCACGGGAACCGGCCCCAGCCGCCGCAGCAGCGCCTCCGCCTCCGGAAATGCGGGCTGCAGGCGCAGCGCGTAAGTGAGCGCGTCACGCGCCGGTTCGGTTCGCCCCGCGTTCTGGTGCCAGACGCCCAGAAGATACCGCGCATGGGCATCCGTCGGGTTGCGCTCCACGGCCCTGGAGAGCACCATCCATGTAGCGGGCAGGCGCGGAACCACACCCGCCAGCGGCGCCTTTCCGGCCGCTTCCAGTTCGGATGCCGCGTAATAAGCATAGTCAAGCACGTCGCGGCAGTAGCTCCGGTAATAGTGGATCAGAACATTGCCGTCCAAGGCCGCGGGCACGCGTTCATAGCGATGGTTCAGCAGCTCCATCGCCTCGCGCACCAGGCCCCATTGAATGTACAGGTCGGCGATCTCGAGGTTGGCCTCCGCGTCCGTGGCCAGTGTCTCCCACAGCGCCGCATCGATCGCGCCCTGCCGGAAGCGTTCGAAGCGGCCCATCAGGTCTTGCGGAGCGACCGTGCCCATGCGCGCCAGCACTTTGGCGGCGCCTTCATCGTCGTCGTCCGCCCGCAACAGCGCGGCTTCCAGCGCGAGCGCGTGCGGCACGCCGCTGCGCGCACGCAGAGCTTTCACGGCGCGGGCAAACTCGCCCGCACGCCCCAACTCCATTCCGGTTTCGGTGGGAGCGTAAGCGGCCTTCGATACGGCTGCGCCGTACGCGCCCAGATCGACCGTACCCACGGTGGAACCCCAGCGTTCGTCGGCGATACCGAGTCCGGTTCCGAGCAGAGGACTGTCGGCCGCGAGATGGAAATCAAGATGGGCCTCGTCCACGAAGCGCGGAATCACGGAGCGCTCCACGTTGCGGGAAAACTGCGGACGATAGGCCTTCTCCACCGCCGCCAGCGTCTTGGTCTCCTCGAAGGCGCCCCCGCCCAGAAGGTTCCATTGGATCAACGGCCGGTCCGGCTGCGGCCTGCCCGCCGCATCCACCGCGAGGATGGTGTTGTTCACGATCCGGTTGCTCCAGTTGCCAATGTAAATCTGCGTTGCCTTGTCACGAATTCCATAGCAGATGTTATTGGCCAGAATTTCGTTGTAATAAGACGACCCGCCACGGCTCGAGGATTGAAAGTAGCATCCGACCGGGTTATAGAACGTGTTGTTATACACCAGGTTGTAGGACGCGGTGCCCAATTCCAGACTGCTGATTTCGAGCGCCCAGCTCTTGGCGTCGATCACCACATTGCGCCGGATGGTGACGTTCTTCTGCGACGCCTGAATCGCCGGCTTGTAGAACGGCGCCAGTTGTCCCACGCCCCGCACTACGTTCCCTTCCACCAGATTGCGCTCGCCCGGCCACCCTGCAACCCAGCCCTGCCCCCACCCGCCATCCATCACATTGTTCAGCCAGAGATTGTCCTTGCAGCCGGATTTACACATGCTGGAATCGTGCCCGCCCCGCGTCAGGTGGTTGCTCCAGATCACATTGAACCGCGAACCCCGCTCCATCAGCGTAAGAACGAAGCCATCCCCGCCGTTAGGGTTCTGCGTGGCGTCCGGACTGCCGTAATCATGCAGGTATGAGCGGTAGAGCAGGTTGTATTGGCCATAAATCACCGTGCCGAAGTGAAAGGTGGGGACCACCGGCGGGTGCAACTCCACATTCAGCAGCGCGTTGTGGCTGCCCCCGATGGCCACGTCGTACTCTCCGACTGGCGTCCCCCCGCTTGCAGGGTAAGCCCGTCGATCACCAGATAGTCGCCGTTGAGTTCCAGTTCGTTGAGGGCTCCCGGAGGGAGCGAGACAATCGCCGCAGTCTCGCCCGGCGTGACCAGCACCACTGCTTTGGCGGCGGCACTGCACTTCTGCCGCATGCTCACGCGGTCGGTTTCGTATGAGCCTGCGCCCACCAGCAGCACCTGTCCGCAGGCGAGCGCGGAGGTGCCATGGGCCAGGGTACGCCAGGCGTGCGCGGCATCGGCGCCCTTGCCATCGTTGGAGTCTTTACCCGCCGGAGAGACGTACCGCGGCGCGTACGCAGCCGTCTTCGCACTCGCCGGCATCGAGTAGGAGCCGTACACAGGAGAGGTGTTTCCCGAGTAGCAGCGCACCCGGAAGGCGTAGGCTGTATCGGGCTTCAAGCCCCAGGCGATGAACTGCGCCGCGCCGCCATCCTGCGGGTCCACGTAATGCGCGTCGGTGACCCAGGCGGGAATCCCGTGAGTGGGCGGATTGTAGACCTGCGCGCCATCCGGATCGCTGATGTTACAGCGCGCGCCATTGCGCACGATGCTGTTGTCGCAGCGGTAGCCGCCCGCCGGACGCACCGGCTCCAGTTCGGTCCAATTGGCGAAGCGCGCATCGCCCGCCGATTGCACTTCCACCAGAAAGCCGTACCCGGCATCCGCCACCGGTGGCCAAGTCAAATTGATCTGGTCCGGCCCCTTGGCATGCGCCTCTACCACCGGCACGCTCAGCGCCGCCTCCTGTCCGAAAAGCAGCGGGGCTGTGATGCAGAGCACCACCCCCATTCCCAGCAGTTTCCAAGCTCTCATTGCACCGCTAAAAGTATATCGTTGAACTGCTACCATTACGGCGTATGCGGGTTACCGTTTCCACCGGGCTGCGTGCCTGTGCGGCGCTGGCGCTGTGCGCTTTCGCCCTTCCGTCCCATGCCCAGACAATTACCGTAGCGCCCAGGACCGCCCGGATCGTGCAGGTGCAAGGTGGACCCGGCGGCTGGGCCAATCTCCGCATCACCTCCCCTGGAGATCCGGAGACCGCCACACCGCAGAATTGGACCGCGACCGTCACCTACCCCACACCGACCGAACCGTGGCTGCGCCTCTCCGCCGCAGCTGGCGCCACCCCGGCCACACTCTCACTCGGCATCATCGACTGGCGCTCCACCGGCATGGCTACCGGAAAGTATCAGGCCACCGTCAACGTGAAATCCGGCGCCGCCAATTTCGTCATCCCGGTGGAGTTCGAGGTGCGCCCGGAGAACCCGCCGACGCCGTTCACCTACCTCGCCGGGCCCAACGGCTGCATCGCATCCAAGGGATACCCCGATCCGCCGCTGTGCACGCCGCTGGCGCTACCAGGATTGGCCGGCTCCCTCGCACCGCCCGCCGGCGCCAGCTATATCGATCCCAATTTTGGCGCGCGCGTCCGCGTGGTGGCCGGCGGAGACATCCACCACGAATACGCCACGCCCAATCCGCTCAGCGCGCACAACAAGTACATGATGGTCTATACCCACGACGGCACCCATGATGTGATCGATGCCACCACCGGGAAGACGCTCTTCCGCTCCGTGCCCGGCAACCAGACCCCGGTCTGGGACGCCGCGGTCGATGAACTCTACTACTACATCCACAATGCGGCCATCATGAAGCGCGATCTGCGCAACAACAAGAGTTCGGTCGTGATCGATTACGCCACCCAGCCCGAGCACTTCCAATATCTCCTGCGCGGCGGCACCGGCGATACGTCCAAAGACAACTGGATGACGTTCTGGGCGCCGGAAGAGAAAGAAGTCTGCGCGCTCGACCTGAATCATCTCCGCACGTATTGCGCCGACTACGCCGCCACACAGCGCAAGCTCCCATTTGGCACGATCGACTTCACCCTGATCACCAAGGGAGTGGATAAGACCAGCGGCAAGCGCTACGTGATGCTGGTGGCGCCGCCCGCCATGGGCGTCTTCTCTGTCGATCTGGAGCGGGGCGTGCTCAAGCCCGAGTTTCGCGGACCCGAGGACCCGGAGCGGGGCCTCAATCACAACGGCGTCTGCGACCCCGGCGAGCGCTGCATGGTCGGCTCCCACATGGATACGCTGGAAGATTCCGCGGGCGTGCAATACCTGGTGGAGGATGTCGAAACCATCGGTCCCTGCGAAGTGGCCCTGAATTCGTTCCAGCTCAACAAGGGGATCGACATGGTCAAACAGGTGGAGTTGGGCGGCGGACGGCGCAAGATCATGACGCTGTGGCGGTGCGGCCCCGGCTGGGTGGACGAGCATATCGGCTGCGCCAAATCCGCGCCGTATTGCGTGATTTCCACCCAATCCCCCTTGCGGGCGCGCGATGCAACCGCCCCGGCCACCCCGACTCCGCACGCCAACGAAATCATCGTCATGCGCGAAAACGGCCTGGAGTTGCGCCGGCTTGCCCTCACCCGCGCCGTCTATTACCACGGCTCTGGCGATGGTAACTACTGGGTTGCGCCCCGCGCCGCAATTTCAAACGATGGCTCGCTCGTAGTCTCCGACACGAACTTCGGCCAACTCGGGGCTCCGGGGATCACGGTCGTCGAAACCGGATTCCCGGCAAAGCCCAACAAGTAAACAGAACCGCCCTATGAAACCGACCCGCCGCCAATGGTTATCCGCTGCGCCCGCGGCTGCTGCTGTTGCCTCCGCTGCCACGCAGGCTTCCACCGCGCAGGCTTCCACCGCGCAATCTTCCGCCTCCGCAGCCGCCCGGCCCAATGTGATCCTCGTGATCTCAGACCAGTTCCGCTGGGATTGCATCGGCGCCATGGGGCTCAACCCCATGAACCTCACGCCCAACCTGGACCGCATGGCGGCGCGCGGCGTCCTCTTCCGCTCCGCGTTCTGCAATCAGCCGGTGTGCGCGCCCGCCCGCGGCAGCATCTTCACCGGCCAGTATGCGAGCAAACATGGCGTCTGGCGCAATGGAATCGGCCTGCCCGAAACCGCTACCACGCTCGCCTCCGAAATGAAGCGCGCCGGCTATTCCACCAACTACATCGGCAAGTGGCACCTCGCCCCGCCCGACCCCGGCACCGCCGCCGAGCCCCACGGCCCCGTCAGACCGCAGCATCGCGGCGGATTTCAGGACCTCTGGGAGGCCGCCAACGCCCTCGAATGGACCTCCCACGCCTATGAGGGCGATCTCTTCGATGGCGAGGGCAAGCCCATCCACTTCGCCAACCGCTACCGCGCCGATTTCATGACGGACCGCGCCCAGCTGTTCCTCCGCTCCCGCGCCGCCAAGTCGCCGTTTCTGCTCACACTCTCTTACCTGGAAGTCCACCACCAGAACGATAAGGACACCTTCGACCCGCCCAGGGAGTTCGTCAACCGCTACCCGAATCCGTTCATCCCCCAGGACCTGCGCCCGCTCCCCGGTTCGTGGCCGAGCCAGATCTCCGATTACTTCGCCTGCGTCGCCAAAATGGATGAAATCGTCGGCACGATCCGCCAGACGCTCGCCGAAAACGATCTCGACAAGAACACGATCCTGATGTTCACCAGCGACCACGGCAACCACTTCCGCACCCGCAACTCAGAGTACAAACGCAGCCCCCACGAAAGCTCGATCCACGTCCCGCTGATCGTCGAAGGCCCCGGCTTCAATCGCGGCATGCAGGTCTCTGAACTCGTCAGCCAGGTGGATTACGCGCCCACCCTGCTCTCCGCCGCTGGCCTCGGCGTGCCCGCCTCCATGCAAGGCCATAACATCCTGCCCCTGCTCGAGGGCCATCGCGAGAATTGGCGCAACGAGGTCTATTTCGAGATGTCGGAGTACGTCACGGGACGCGGACTGCGCACGCCCCAGTACACGTATGCCGTCGCCGCTCCCAGGGTACCCGGCTGGAAGGACGCCACCACCGTGGAGAAGTACGTCGAGTACATGCTCTACGATCTCTACGCCGACCCGCACCAGCACCTGAATCTCGCCGGACGCGCGCCGTACCAGAAGACCGCCGCCGACCTGCGCCAGCGCTTGCGCGCCCGCATGCTCGAAGCCTCCGGCGACAGAGCCACCATCGACCCGGCGTGGTTCCCGTATTCGTAGGACGGGGCTCCCGGCCTGTCCGCTTCCTACTTATAGCTCTTCTCGAACTTGTTGCGGCTGTTGTAGAGCTTGAATGCGCCGTCTTTCTGCGCGTCCACGCGGATCCACTTGCCCTCGCAAATCTCGTCCAAGTTCGCCAGGAACGGGTCCGCCGAATTGTGCTCTTTGCCACCAGCGAGGGAAAAGTGAAGCTGCCACAGATCCTGCAATCCCGGGGTATCGCGGATCGTCTGCCACGTCTCCGGCACGCCGCCCTTCTTCGCGCCGTTGTTCATCAGCGCCACCTTCGGATGCAGCGCGTGCACCCACTCCGGCGACCCGCTCATATTCATGCCGTGATGCGACACCAGATAGAGATCCACCGGCCCGACCTTGTTCACGGGGCACACCAGATCCTTCTCTTTGTTCCAGGTCAGGTCGCCCATATCCACCATGCGGAAACTGCCGTAGGTGATCAGCAGGCCAATCGACTGGCCATTCTCGGTCGCATCCGCGTCGTGCATCCTGAAGCCGGCGCACTCCGCATTCGGCTGCCCTCCGCCTGCCGCCGCCCCGTCCATCACCTTGCCTGCCGCCGCCAGCACTTTCACCTCGATCCCCTTCACCGGGATCGTGTCGCCCGCCTTCACCTGGATGTGGTTGCCCTTGCCGCGGAAGTCCAGGTACTCGTTGTACAGCACCTGCACCGCCTTGCTCTGCTCCACACTCTCGCCGTGATCCACGAAGTTCCTGATCGGGATCTTGGCCGCGAGTTGTGCGACTCCGCCGACGTGATCGGCATGGTAGTGCGTGGTCACCAGGTAGTCGATCTTCTTGACCCCCGCCAGCTTCGCCGCCGCCAGGATGCGCAGCGCATCGCGGGAGTTGTGGCCGCCCCAGCCGGTATCGACCAGCATCGAATCGCCGGATGGCGTGACGAACAGCGTCGCCTGCCCGCCTTCCACGTCGATGGAGTAGATCTCCAGGTTTTTCGCCGCCGGCAGCGTCATCGCCGACCACAGCAGCACCACTCCGGCACTCAGAATCCGCATAGGTCGATTGTGACGCCCCGCGCCACCCGCCGCAACTGCCGCGCCGATTCTACTTGCCGGAACTGATCCGAAAGGAATAGCGTATGTAAGAGCAGATGCCTTATTGCAACCAGTGCGGAAATCAGGTGGGCGCGGCCGATCGCTTCTGCGGACGCTGCGGCGGCGACCAGCCCATCCATGCACACCCGGCGTCTACCCCCCCGGCGTCCCCCCCGCCGTCTACCCCGCCTCCCCCACCCCGTCCGCCGGACCCGCTGGAGGGGCTCCACCCGCGCACCGCGTCCATTCTCTGCTACGTTCCCGGCATCGGCTGGATCGCCTCGCTCGTGATCCTGGCCAGCCACCGCTTCCGCCACGATAACCTGGTCCGTTTCCACGGCTTCCAGGGGCTCTACCTCTTTGTCGCCTGGTTGCTGGACGATCAGGTGCTGCGCCCGGTCTTCCTCCACCTTCCTTACCTGCACCTGCATTCGCTCATCCAGGCGCTGCTGCTGGGTATGTCCATCTTCATGATGGTGAAGGCTTCCCACGATGAAGCCTACCCGCTTCCCCTGTTCGGCGAACTGGCCCAAAAGTCGGTCGCCGAGGACTAGCCCGAGGCACAACGGCTGTGGTATTATTCACTTGAGTGAATAATTATACAAAACAGCGCGCCGGAATCGTCGGCTACCGCGGGTATAGCGGCGCCGAACTCATCCGCATTCTCTCCAGACATCCGCACATTGAGCCACTGCTCCTCGAACACCGGGAGCACGCGGCGAGCGTGCCCGCGCTGCGCCGTCCACCTGCCATCCAACGCATTGCCTGCACCGGGGAAGCGGTACGGCAAGAGGGTCTAGCCGTAGTCTTCCTGGCCACTCCGCCCGAAGCCTCCATGGAACTTGCGCCGCAGATGCTGGCCGCCGGCGCCAAGGTCGTAGATCTCTCCGGCGCCTTCCGCCTCGGCACCGCCGAAAAATACGCCGCCTGGTACAAACACGAACACACGCAGCCGGAATTGCTGGCGGAAGCCGTCTATTCC
>CAIRBY010000297.1 GCA_903876865.1 uncultured Acidobacteriia bacterium | reverse complement strand
GGGAACGCGCCGCGCTCGATCTCTTCGCCCGCCACTATGAGACCGGCCAGCCCATCCCCGATGAGCTCTTCCAGAAGATGAAGCGCGCCCGCACGTTCCGCGCCGCCAATGCCCAGATGCGCCAGCTCGGCTTCGGCTTCATCGACCTCCAACTCCACGTCCGCTATAACCCCGCCGTGGATGCCGATCCCGTCGCCTACTCCCGCGCCATTTTGCAGCAGTTCAACCCCGCCCCGCTACCCCCGGACCACGCCATGATCGCGGCCTTCACCCACCTCTTCGCCTCGCCCGTGGCCTATGGCGCCGGCTACTACTCCTACAAGTGGGCCGAAGTCCTGGATGCCGACGCCTTCACCCGCTTCCGCGATGGCGGCATCTTCAGCCCCGAAATCGGCGCAGCCTTTCGCGCCGAAATCCTCTCCAAAGGCGATAGCGAAGACCCCGCCGAACTCTACCGCCGCTTCATGGGCCGAGACCCGGACCCCAACGCCCTGCTCATCCGCTCAGGCCTTGCAGTCTAAGTAGTGGAAGTGGGACAGGCCATCGTTTTTTGTGGCCTGTCTGCTTCGGCTAATTGTCTTTTGCCTTCTCTCTCTTCCCGCTTCAACTCGCCTGCGCGCCCCGGTACAACGAAATGCAGAACACCACCAGCACCAGCACTCCCCCGCCGATGTAGGAGTACGGCGCGTTCGCATCCATCGTATGCACGCCATTCGCGAATTTGCCCATCACATCCGTGCGCAAGTTGGGCGAGATCATCAGAAACATGCTCCCCATCCCGCACGCGGAAAGTAAACGCAACATAACCTCCTTCAGTTTGGATGCACCGATATAGCAACCCTAGACATTGTGGTACTGGATAGGTACTGATAGCGGGGATTCTCCCCCCATCCCCCGCCGCCACCCGACTATTTTGCAACCGTTTCACCCCGTTCGTGAGTCTACTAATCAGATACGTCGCCGGTGAGGGTTTGAAACCCTTCTTTTGCCGGGGTATGATATTGGCCAAGGGAAGCGAGTTCGCCAACCCGGGGGAAACCATGAAATTTCGGACTTTCTTGCAATTAGCTCTCGTGATCGGCGCCTGCGCCGTGCTCGCCCCGCTCTACGGCCCCGGCATCCGCGCCCGCGCCGCCACCCCGCAGGACGATCTCGATAAGAGCCTCAAGACCCTCACCAACGCCCTCTCCCTGCTGCAGCAGAACTACGCCGACCCCATCGCCTCCGAAAAGGCCATCTACCAGGGCGCCATCCCCGGCATGCTGCGCACCCTCGACCCCCACTCCAACTTCCTCGACCCCGCCGAGTATCAGGATATGCAGCGCAAACAGCGCGCCCAGTACTTCGGCATCGGCATGCTCATCTCCATGGATGGCCCCAAGGTCATCGCCATGGAGCCCTTTCCCGGTTCTCCCGCCTGGCGTGCCGATCTCCGCCGCGGCGATGTGATCGTCGCCATCGATGGCAAAGACGTCACCAAGAAAGATTCCGCCGGCGTCGCCGATATGCTCCGCGGCCCGCTCGGCAGCCAGGTGCAGGTTACCGTCGCTCGGGAAGGCGCTCCCGCCCCAGTTACCGTCACCGTCACCCGCGGCGGCATCTCCACCAGCCTCGTCGATGCCTTCTGGTACAAGCCCGGCATCGCCTTCCTCAAGGTCACCAGCTTTGAAGCCCAGAACGTCGCCAGCGATGTGGAAGCCGCGCTCGCCAAACTCGACGAAACCAAGATTAAGGGCCTCATCCTCGACCTGCGCGAAAATCGCGGCGGCCTCGTCACCGAAGCCGTCTCCCTCAGCGGACGCTTCCTCCACGATGGCCAGGTCGTCGTCTCCCACCGCGGACGCGCCGAAAAGGAACAGGTCTTCCGCGCCAAAGCCAACCCGGTCGCGCAGAACTACCCCATCGTCGTGCTCGTCAACGGCAATTCCGCTTCCGCTTCGGAGATCGTCTCCGGCGCCCTCCAGGATCACGATCGCGCCATCATCATTGGTGAAAATACCTTCGGCAAGGGCCTCGTGCAGGCCCAGTTCCCGCTCGCCGAAGGCGCGGCCCTGCTCCTCACCATCGCCCACTACTACACCCCCAGCGGACGCCTCATCCAGCGCGATTACACCAAGGGCTCCTTCTTCGATTACTACTACGCCCGCAAGCCCGTGCAGAATACCGATGACGTCAAGAGCACCGATACCGGCCGCAAAATGTATGGCGGCGGCGGCATCACACCAGACGAAAAATACGACCCCCAAAAAGCCACCCTCTTCGAACGCCGCGTCTTCAATTCGTCCGTGATCTACCGCTTCGCCAACACCTACTTTGGCGCCACCAAGCCGTCCCTCCCGCAAAACTGGAGCCCCGATGCCGACCTGCTCGCCCGCTTCAAGGACTATCTCCACACCAAGGACATCCCCTTCACCGACGCCGATTTCAGCCGCGATAAAAAGTGGATCACCGAACAGATCCGCGACGAGTTCTACCTCCGCGCCTTCGATAAGAAGACCGCCGACCGCGCTCAGTTCATCGACGATCCCGAAGTCCAGAAGGCCATCGAGCAGCTCCCCAAAGCCGAGACCCTCCACGCCGAAGCCCTGAAAGTAATGGCCGCCCGCAGACAGTAGGACAGGCCTCCCGGCCACAGCTGTCCAAATTAGCTCAGACCTCCAGATGGGCGGGTTGATTACATTGGTTGCTGGAGTACAGTTTGCGGTTTTTGGCGGTGCAGGTTGGCCAATGCTGTCCCGATTGTCATTCGGC
>CAIRBY010000296.1 GCA_903876865.1 uncultured Acidobacteriia bacterium | reverse complement strand
GATGAAGGAGAGGTAGGTGAGGCTGAAGCCGTAATTGGCCTGGAACTGCGCCTTGTGCTTCTCACGCATCTTCGCGACCTTGGTCATATCGACGCGATGCACGGTGGTGACGTGGGCGGAGGTGCGCTTGGACATCACCATATGCTCGGCGATCTTGATGCGCATGGTGCTCAAGGGTTCGATGCGCGTTTTGGCCTGCCCGGCGGGGGCGAGCGGCGCCATGGGCTGCGGGGCGGCAGGGGCTGCGACGACCGGCGCGGGCGCGGGAGGCGCGGCGGCGGGTGCGGGAACGGCGGCAGGCGGAACCGCCTGCCCCACCGCAGCGGCGGGCTTGGCGGCGGCGAAGGCTTCCACGTCCTGCTTGGTGATGCGTCCGCCGGCGCCGGTGCCCTTTACCTGGGAGAGATCGAGGTTGAGTTCGCGGGCCATCTTCTTGACGAGCGGGGAAAGGGGCCCGGCGGGTTCGGAGGCAGCAACGGCGGCAGGAACGGCAGCAGGCGGAACCGCTTGCTCCAGCACTGCAGCTGCAGGCGCGGCGACAGGAACGGCAGCAGGCGGAACCGCCTGCTCCACCACTGTGGCAACAGGGGCAGCCGCGGCGGCAGCCCCGCCTTCGTTGATGCGCGCGACGACGGTGTTGATGCTGACAGTCTTGCCTTCTTCGACCAGGATCTCGGCGAGGGTGCCGGCGGCGGGGGAAGGAATCTCGGTATCCACTTTATCGGTGGAGATCTCAAAGAGCGGTTCATCGCGCTCGATGCGCTCACCGGGCTTTTTGAGCCACTTGGTCAGGGTTCCTTCGACAATGCTTTCGCCCATCTGGGGCATCACGACGTCGGTCATATCAGTTCTCACTTTCCATAGCTGCGAGGGCGGGAGCTTCAAGCTCGAGCTCGCATTCAAAGATTCGGGCGAAGTGGGCGGCGAGGCGCTCGCCGACTTCGGATAAACTGGCGCGGACGCCAAGCGCGGCCATGGAGGTCACGGGTTTGGTGAGGCCGCAGGGCACGATGTACTGAAAATAGCTGAGGTCTGTAGAGACGTTCAGCGCGAAGCCGTGGGAGGTGACCCAGCGGCTGAGGTGGACGCCGATGGCGGCGATCTTGCGGTCCGCTCCCTCATGCTGCACCCAGACGCCGGTGAGTTTGGGGATGCGCGCGGCGGCGATGGAGTATTCGGCGAGGGTATCGATGATGGCCTGCTCGACGCCGCGGACATAGGCGCCGACGTCGCGCTGCCAATCGCGGAGATCGAGGATGGGGTAGCCGACGAGCTGGCCGGGGCCGTGATAGGTGACATCGCCGCCGCGATCGGTGGGGAAGAAACCGATACCGGCGCGGGCCATCACGTCATCACTGGCGAGCAGGTTTTCGGCGTGGCCGTTGCGGCCGAGCGTGATGACGTGCGGGTGCTCGAGCAGGAGGAGGTGATCCGGGATCAGCCCCTGCTTGCGATCTGCCGCGAGCTGCTGCTGGAGTTGCAGCGCGATCGCGTAATCGACCCGCCCGAGTTGGCGCACGACACACTTACGCATTTTGGATCAGGCGTTGATGGAGAGTCCGTATACGGCGTTGAAGGCTTCGCCCACAGCCTCATAGAGGGTGGGGTGGGCGTGGATGGTCTGCATCATCACTTCGACTGTGGCTTCGGCCTCCATGGCCGTGACCGCTTCGGCGATGAGTTCGAAACCTTCGGGCCCGATGATGTGGACGCCGAGGATCTCGCCATAGGTCTCATCGGCGACGACCTTGATGAAGCCATCGTGATTGCCGAGGATGGTGGCGCGGCTGTCGCCGGCGAAGGGGAATTTACCGATGCGGACCTTGTAGCCCTGGGCGCGCGCCTGAGCCTCCGTGAGGCCGACGCTGCCGATGCCGGGGGTGGTGTAGGTGGCGCCGGGGATGCGGTTGCGGTTGATGGGCTGGGCGGGCTTGCCGGCCATGTGGGCGACGGCGATCATGCCTTCGCGGGTGGCCACGTGGGCGAGTTGCGGGGTGCCGGCCACGACATCGCCGATGGCATAGACGCCCGGTTCGGCGGTCTGCTGATTGGCATCCACCTTGATGAAGCCGCGGTCGAGTTGGACGCGCGTGTTTTCGAGGCCGACGCGATCGGTATTGGGTTTGCGTCCGACGGCGACGAGGAGCTTTTCGGCCTGGAGGATTTCCTGCTTGCCGTCCTTGGTGGTGAGCGTCAGTTTGACGCCGGTGCCGGTGCGCTCGATGTTATCGGCGCGGGCTCCGGTTTCGACGCGGATCTTCTGCTTCTTGAAGACGCGCTCGAGTTCCTTGGAGACGTCCTCATCCTCCACGGGGACCATGCGGGGGAGCATTTCGACCACGGTCACCTCGGTGCCGAAGCGTTTGAAGATGGAGGCGAACTCTACGCCGACCGCGCCCGCGCCGATGATGATGAGGCTCTTGGGGACGGCGTTGAGGTTGAGGATCTCGATGTTGGTGAGGATGAACTCGGGATCGGGCTGGAGGCCGGGAATCATGCGGGCTTCGCTGCCGGTGGCGACGATGATGTTTTTGGCTTCGAGGGTCTGGGCGCCGGAATCGGATTGGACTTCGACCTTGCCGCCTCCCTTGAGGGTGGCGTAGCCGGAGATGCGCTCGACTTTGGCGCGCTTGAGCAGCATCTCGACGCCTTTGGCGTGTTTGTTGACGATTCCGTCTTTGCGTTCTTTGACCTTGGGGTAATTCAGGACCGGGTTGGTCACGGAAATCCCTTCGGCTTCGGCGTGGACGAAATGGTCCCAGACGTCGGCGGTATGCAGCAGGCTCTTGGTGGGGATACATCCGACCAAGAGGCAGGTGCCTCCGAGTTTGGACTGCTTCTCAATGAGGGCGGTTTTCAGACCGTACTGGCCGGCGCGGATAGCTGCGGAGTAGCCGCCGGGACCACTCCCGATGACGATGAGATCGTAGGGCACTCTTTTTATTCTAACGGAGTCGGTGGGTGCGTGCGGGAATTGGTCAGGCGGACTGTTTGGCACGTTTGGCGGCGACGGCCTGGGCGATCATCGATTCCAACACCTTGAGATCGATGTCGGCCAGTTTCTTGACGTAGAGACAGCCTTTGCCGGTGGTGTGTGGGCCGAGAGTGGCGAGCAGGGCATCGGCGCCGGGGAAGCCGAGGGCGCCGTAGAGGACGCAGGCGGGTTTGCGTGGGGAGAAGGCGATGACGGGTGTATCGCCTTCTCGGCCGGATTCGTAGACGTAGTGGTAGCTGCCGAAGCCGATGATGGAGGGGCCCCACAGTTTGGGCTTCTCGCCGGTGGCGGCCTGCATGATTTTGACGAGGGTTTTGGCATCGGCGCGGCGGGTTTCGGGTTCCACGGTGCTGATGTAGGCGGCGACGCTGACAGTGGTGGGTTTGGTTTTGTTTTCGGGCATGGCTTTTTGTAGAGGGTAGCAAAACGGGGAGACTGATTCGTGGGACAGGGTGCGAAAGACGATGGCGTGTCCGGGCTCAAAGGTAGGGTAGGCGGTTCCGCCTGCCAACTCCACGGGCTTACGTGGTGGGCGGGGGAAAGAGTTGGCAGGGGAAAGAGTTGGCAGGGGGGAAGAGTTGGCAGGGGAAAGCGCCTGCCCTACTCGGGAAAAGCTGATTAGTGGGACAGGCCACGAAAGACGATGGCCTGT
>CAIRBY010000295.1 GCA_903876865.1 uncultured Acidobacteriia bacterium | reverse complement strand
CAGCCCCGCGGCCTCTTCGGCCTCCTTTACTGGTATGCCGTGGCGCCCTTCCACCACATCGTCTTCCGCGGCATGCTCCTCGGCATTCAGCGCGAAGCCCTCCGCTTGCGCGACCAATCCGCCCCGAGTTCCTGAAGCTTTGCCGGCCCAGGTTCCGCCCGACCTTGTGGGGCGGACGCCCTCGTACGCGCGGGACCCCCTGGTCCCGCTATTCCCTCGAAGTATCAAATGCCCGCGACGATCGAAAGGCCGACGGGGGCGTCGGCCGCGATTGTCAGACACGATCCGGGGGGGGCGCCCCACGAAAGGCCAGGACACCAGCAAAGTCGCTTATTGAAGCGGCACTGGGGGCTTCCGCTTGCCAACTCCCCGGCCGTGCCGTACACTCGCACGCTCCAACCCACCCGCGCCTACCGCACCAACCCCAACAGCGAACCCGTCTCCACCAGGGGCGCAGCCGCGCCTTCCGGCCGTGCCAGCCCCACCCGATTGTGCCAGTAGGTCCCGAGCCCCACCCGCGCCGTGCCCACCAGGTCGTACCCCGAACCTGCCACGAACAGGCACCGCCCCGCGGCGCTCCGCAGTTCCGCCAATGCCAGCCGGTACGGCCGCGGATCGGGCTTGTAAAACCCCGCCCGCTCCGCCGTCACCACCACATCGAACTCCACGCCCACGCACCCCGCCGCAACCCGTCCCAGCCGCTCCGAACAATTCGTCACTACCCCGAGCCGCACACCTGCACGCCGCAATTCGCGCAGCACCTGCCCCGCCTCCGGCCAAGGCTGCAACTCGCCGAAGCGCGCCTCCAACTCCCCAGCCACGCCCCGCCCCAGGCCCACCGCCTCCGCCGACTCCGCCACTAACTCTTCATACGCACGGTACGCGCCCTCGCGATACGTGATCTTCAGGTACTCCGCGCGCCAGCGCCGCCCCAACTCCTCCGAACCCGCAATCACATTCCACAGCGACCAGCTATCCAGCAGCGCGCTCAGCAGGTCGAAGAGCACCGCATCGTAATTCCGGCTACTCATACCGCAGCGCTTCGGTAGGATGCAGATGCGCCGCGCGGTTCGCCGGCAGCGCGCCAAAGACCAGCCCCACCAGGCAGGAAACGCCGAACGCCACCGCGATCGCGACCGGCGAAATCGGAATCCGGATATCCGCGAACAGTTGCACGCTCCACGGTATCGCCACCCCGGCCGCAATCCCGATCATCCCGCCCGAAAGGCTCACCAGAATCGCCTCTGCCA
The DNA here is from genome assembly GCA_903876865.1 of uncultured Acidobacteriia bacterium. Taxonomy (GTDB): domain Bacteria; phylum Acidobacteriota; class Terriglobia; order Bryobacterales; family Bryobacteraceae; genus Solibacter. The sequence goes on along the minus strand of CAIRBY010000295.1, from coordinate 3,270 downwards.
GAAATTGCAGCAGGATCTCCCGCGGCGTCGCCCCCACCGCCAGCCGCACCCCGATCTCCCGCGTCCGTTCCGTCACCGTCACCAGCATGATGTTCATGATCCCGATCCCCGAAATCACCAGCGTGATCGTCGAAACCAGAATCAGCACCAGCGAAAGAATTAGCGAAATGTTCTTCGCCGCGTTCAGAATCGCCGTCATCGTATCCACCCGGTAGCGCGCGCCCGAGCGGTGCCGCGCCTCCAGAATCTCCTGCACCCGCCCCGCCACCCGCTCCACTTCGCCCGCCGACCGCACCTGCACATACAGCGGGTCGATCCGCTCCAGCGGCGTGAAGTAGCGCAGCACCGTGATCGGAATCAGGATCGTATCCCGTTCCACCTCCGATTGGCCGAACGTCTCCACTTTCTCGTGAAACGTCCCGATCACCGTGAACTCCAGCCCGTAGAGTTTCACGATCTGGCTCAGCGCCGCCGCCCGCCCGCCGAACATCCGCGTCGCCAGTTGGTCCGTCAGCAGCCCCACCTTGGTGCGCTGCGTCAGATCCCCCTCATCCAGAAACCGCCCGCTCGAGATCACGATATTCCGCACCGCCTGGTAATCCTGATCCGTGCCGATCACCTTGACGTCCTGCTCTTTCCCGCCGATCAGGATCCGGTCGAAGTTCGACATCACCCCCGTCGCCGCCACGATATCCGCCGTCAGTTCCTGCCGGATTGAGCCGACGTCCGCCATCTTAATGTAGTCCGCGTCCGCCACGCTCGCGCCGCCCGCCGCCGCATAGTACGCAAAAATGATGTTGGAACCGATCCCCTGCACCTGCTCCAGAATGTAATCCCGGCTCGTGAGCGATATCGTCACCACCAGAATCACCGAAGCCGTGCCAATCGCCATGCCGATTCCCGTCAGCAGGGATCGCACCGGATTCGCACGCAGCGATTGAGCGCTGAAGCGCACCGCCTCGGTCAGGAACATGGGCCGGGCTAACTGCCCTGCACCTGCTTCAACAACTTCTCCGCCTCGCTCCGCGGCGGGTCGTCCGGCGTCAGATTACTGCTAATGTATTGCTTTAACAATTGTGATGCAAGATGAAGGTTACGCTTTGCTTTAATGTATATGTCAGCCTTCGCAAACAGCAACCGAGGACTGTTCGGCGCGAGCTGCTCCGCCTTCGCCAGGCTCTGATCCGCTTCCGGATACCGCCCCTGCTTGTTGAACAGGCGCGCCAATTCGATCAACCGCCCCACCGAATGCGGCGCCGCCTCGATCGCTCTCCGCAGGTGCGCTTCCGCGCTCGAGTATTCCTTTCGATTCTCCGCCAGTTTCGCTTGAGCGGAATAGCCTTCGGAGGCATTGATCCTTGCCAGTTCGGCTGCCTTCGCGGTGGCTTTGTCGAAGCCGCCGCCCAGGAACCCCGGAGCCTCCAGGTAATACTCGAATAAATCGCTCTGGGCTTCTATGTTTAAAGGGTTTATCTGTACGGAACTTTCGAAATGCTGGCGCGCCTTGTTGGCGTAGCCGGGCGCCGTGATCATACTCGAGGTCTCCGCCCTGCGCCCGTAGGCGCGTCCCAGCCAGAGGTGGAAATTCGAGTCGTGCGGTTGCGCCGCGACCGCCTTCTCCAGCCACTCGGTCGCCTTCTTAAAATCGCCCAGCCCGTAGTAATCGCGCCCCATCAGCGCCATCGCCGCGCCATCCGCATCCGGAATCGCGCGTAAGACTTGAATGGATTGCTGGAACTCGGTGAGTTGATAGAGCTTCTGCGCACGATCATACTCCGGCCCGGCAGCCCATCCGGCGCAACTGACCGATAGTACGAACAGAATCCGTTTCACGCTGACACCCATTCTCAGTTTCATCGTAGCTCACTCATATAGATGAGTACGAGCGCGTTGCAGTTTCAGCTCGGCAGTCTCAGCCTCACACCGGCAAACTCCGCGCCGAAAGCCCCCGTTGGTACGTTCCCCCTGCCGAAGCCTACCGCAATTTCCCGGCATCCTGCTACTATGTCACCGATGCACCGACACCTGATCCCGCTCCTGGCATCCCTCTCCGCGCTCGGCTCGCTCTGTGCCCAGGCACCACCTGCGCCGCCGCTGCCCTCCGCCGAGCAACTGCTCAAGAACGTCGCGCAGGCGTACAAGTCGCCGCAAAAGTACCTCTTCGCCGGAAAAGGCACCATTCAGGCGCCGGGGGACGCCACCCCGCAGCCCATTCCCTTCACCCTCGCCGTGGAGATGCCGGACAAGATCCGCCTCGAAGGCGATACCCGTGCCTTTGGCGTCGCCGCCTTCGCCGGTGCTGTACTCTTCGTCTCCGATGGCCAGGTGGTCTCGCTCACCGAACCTCCCGCCAAAAAGTACTATCAGGCAAAGCGGACTTCGCCGAAAAACTCCGTGGGCAAGTTCGAGAACAAATACCCGGCCATGGAGCGCCCGGAGCAGTTCGTCGCCTACCTCGACCACTTCATTACCGGACGCTACCCCGCGCTGGTCGAGAACGCGCACCTCGCCAAGGTCACCAAGACCGAGAAGCTTCTGATCGCGGGCAAGTTCGTGGAATGCTACGTGATTCAGATCGATCGCGGCGCTTTCGATGAGAAGAAGCTCATGTCCAGCCGCCAGACTCTATGGGTGGATACGAAACGCTCCGTGGTGTGGCGCGAAGACAACGTGCAGTGGCTCTCCAAACAACAGCAGCAGCACAGCCGCACGGATCTCTCGGCGATCATCCTGAATGATCCCCTGCCGGAGGGCGTTTTCACCTTCAAACCGCCCGTCGGCTTCGAACTTGCGCCTATGCCGTCCAACAAGACCGCGCCCGCGGATAAGCCCGCGCCCTCCAAAAAGTAGGCGCCCCCGCACGCATCGCGTCAGTGTGATACAACAAAGCAGCTATGACTATCACCAGGCGTGATCTCGGCAAACTCGCTCTCGCCGCCCTGCCCGCGGCGCGTCTCCTTGCGGCAAAGCCCAACTCGGTGTTTGGTGGAGTGCAGGTCGGCATCAATGCCCCCTACAGCTTCCACAACATCCCGGGCACCGCGGACGACATCCTGAATTACATGATCCAGCTCAACCTGAGCGCGGCCGAACTGCGCCTGCAACCGGTGGAGGCCTTCCTCAAAGCGCCCACACCGTGGGTTGCTCCCGCCGCCGGACGCGGACAGCCCCGCCCGCCGTTGACCGACGCGCAAAAGGCGGAGCAGAAGGCGGTGCTGGCCGCCCAGGAAAAATGGCGCCTCTCCCAATCCATGGACGGCTTCAAGGCCT
>CAIRBY010000294.1 GCA_903876865.1 uncultured Acidobacteriia bacterium | reverse complement strand
GTCTGAGGCGATGACGTCAATATCTCCCGCGAGCACGTGTTGCCACAGCGCATCGAACTCCTGCGCGGGGCGGAGGGGCGGGGCGCATTTGGCGGCGGCGCCGATGCGGACCATGTCTTCCTCGGTGAAGAAGAGATAGTGAGGGCAGGTTTCGAGGGTGAGGTTGGCTCCGGCGGCGCGGGCTTCGAGCGCGGCCGCGACACCGCGCCCGGAGCTGATGTGGACGATGTGGAGCCACGCGCCGGTTTCGCGCGCGAGCAGGGCGGCGCGGTGGATGGCTTCGACCTCGGCGAGCACGGGGCGGGAGGCGAGGTAGGCGCGCACATCCAATCGTCCGGCGAGGCGGAGGCGATGGGTGAGTCCGCTGGTGATCTCTTCGCTTTCGGCGTGGACGGCAACGGGCAGGTGGTGAGCGGCGGCGACCTGCATGGCGTCGTGCAGGGTGAGATCGTCGGTACGCGGAAACTCGGGCAGGCCGGAGTTGCAGAGGAAGGCTTTGAAGCCGACCACACCGCGGGCGGCGAGTTCGGGGAGGGCGCTGGTGTTGCCGGGGACGATGCCGCCCCAGAGGCCGAAATCGGCGATGGAGGCCTGGGCGAGAGCGGCACGCTTGGCATCGAAGGCGGCTGCATCCACGGTGCAGGGAGTGGAGTTGAGCGGCATATCGAAGTAGAGCGTGCCGCCGCCCGCGGCGAGAGCGCGGCTGCCGGTGGCGGCGCCTTCCCACTCGGCGCGTCCGGGTTCGTTGAAGTGAAGATGGATATCGATGCCGCCGGGGAAGATGGTGAGTCCGCGGGCATCGATCTCTTCACGCGTGCCGGAGAGTTCGGGGGCGAGTGCGGCGATGACGCCATCCTGCACGGCGAGGTCGCAGCGCTCGATGGAGGTGGTGGTGACAAGGTCGCCTCCGCGGAGGATCAGATCATACATGGGGAAGCTCCATGGTGAGTGGGACAGGCCATCGTTGTTTGTGGCCTGTCGGGCTGCGCAAAACGGAGAAGGCGACAGGCGACGAAAGACGATCGCCTGTCCCACTCGGGCTGCGCAAAACGGAGCAAGCGACAGGCGACGAAAGACGATCGCCTGTCCCACTTGGGCTGCGCAAAACGGAGCTAGCGACAGGCGACGAAAGACGATCGCCTGTCCCACTCGGGCTGCGCAAAACGGGCACAGCATCACGCATGGGCACGCTCCAGTTCTTCCAGGTAGAGGCGGCCGACGGTGAGGGCGGCATCGACATCGGCGGGGTGGACGGCTTCGTCCGGGTGGTGGCTGAGGCCCTTGGGGGAGCGGAGGAAGAGCATGGCGGCGGGCGTGACGGAGGCGAGGATCATGGCATCGTGGCCGGCTCCACTGGGCATGCGGTGGAGCGGGTGGCCGGAGCGGAGGAGGGCGCGCTCGAGCACGGCGGTGGCGCAGGGGACGGCGGGTTGATCCGAGCGTTGGCGCGTGGAGACTTGGATGCCGCGGCGAGCGGCGAGTGCCTCGGCGGCGCGGAGCAGGAGCGCGGCGGAGGAGTGGCGCACGGCGTCTTCGGCGTGGCGGATATCGAGCGTGGCGGTGACCTCTCCGGGGATGACGTTGGCGGCTCCGGGTTGGACGCGCAGCGTGCCGACGGTGGCGACCAGACCGGGGACGGAGCGGGCGTGGCGTTCGACCGTGGCAACCCAGCGGGCGGCGGCGGCGAGCGCGTCGCGGCGGAGGTTCATGGGCGTAGTGCCGGCGTGGTTGGCGCTGCCGTGGAAGGCGAGTTCGTAGCGGCTCTGGCCGGCGATGGCGGTGACGACGGCGAGCGGTAGGTTCAGCGAGTCGAGCACCGGGCCCTGCTCGATGTGGAATTCGAGATAGGCGAGGGGAGGCGCGGCGAGCTTCGCGGCGGGGAGTTGGGAGGGGTCGAGGCCGAAGGCGCGGATGGCCTCCGCGACGGAGACGCCGGAGGCATCGGTGCGGGCGAGCAGGGTCTCATCGAACGTGCCGGTGAGGGCGCGGCTGCCGAGGAAGGGCACGCCGAAGCGGACGCCTTCCTCTTCGGAGAAGGCGACGACTTCGATGGCAAAGGGGAGGGCACGTGCGTCGAGCGAGCGGACGAGGGCGATGGCGAGGACGACGCCGAGCACACCATCGTAGGCTCCGGCATTGGGGACGGTATCGATGTGAGAGGCGAGGAGGAGGCGGGGCTGGTGCGGGTCGCCATAGAGGCCGCGGAGGTTGCCGGCGGCGTCCACGGTGACGGCGAGAGAGGCCTCTTCCATCCACTGGCGAAGGGTGCGGTGTGCGTGGTGCATCGCGGGGCAGAGGAAGGTGCGGGTGGTGACGCCGGGAGTTTCGGTAAAGCGCGCGAGGGTCTGGCAACGCGCCAGGATTTCAGCGCCGGTCACTGGGGACCTCGGAGGGTGGAAAGGCGGAGCGAGAGAAAGGCGAGATTAGCCGACAGGCCACGAAAGACGATGGCCTGTCCCACGGGGCAAAGATTGGAAGAGGGGGCGGCGGTCATCTAGGAGCCTCGGTAGGTGCTGTAGCCGAAGGGCGAGAGGAGGAGCGGCACGTGGTAGGAGCCGGCGGCGGGATCGACGCGGAAGCGGAGGGGCACTTCCTCGAGGAAGGTCGGCACGGCGAGGGCGCGGAAGTATTCGCCGGCGTGGAAGACGAGTTCGAAGGTGGCGGCGGGCAGCGGGTCGGCGGAGAAGAGCGGCTCGGCGGTGCGGCCATCGGCGTTGGTGACGGTGGCGGCGACGAGGTGGCGGTGGCTGCCTTCGAGGCGATAGAGTTCGACGCGGACTTGGGCGGCGGGGAGGCCGCGGCTGAGATCGAGAATGTGAGTCGAGATGCGAGCCACGGTTATCTCCGCAGGGTGAGGCCGAGGCAACCGAAAGGGGGGCGCGCTTCGGTGTAGACGCCGATGCGGTCGCCGGCTTCGGCGACGGAGTCCCAGGTGCGGTTGTTGCCTTCCAGGTTGACTTCGGCGATTTCGGGGATTTGCGCCAGCATATCCGTACCGATTTGATAGATGATCTGCTGGATGCTGCCGGATTCAAAGGCGTGAAATATTTCCCGCACCATGCGGCGGACGGTGGCGGTGATGACGCCGTCGCTATAGCCGGTTTCGGGGCGGGTGTAGAGCCAATCGAGGCCGAGCCACATGTGCAGCGGGCGGTTGTGAATATCGGGGAGGGTGGTGTACTGATCGCGCACGAAGCCGTGGAAGGCGCTGCCGCCGAGGCGGAGGAGGCGGAAGTTCTGAATGCCGCTGCGCAGTTCGGCGGTTTCGAGCCGGTCGCCGGCGCGGCGGAGTTCGAGTTGGGCGGTGGCGCGGTCCGGACCGGAGGGGGTGAAGGCGACGCTGCCATTCACGATGCCCTGGTAGGGAAGCTCTTCGGCGCGGATTTGGGCGCCGGCGACGTGGGGATAGGTTTCGAGGAAGCGGGCGGCGAGGAATTCGCAATACTCTTCGAGCGCGAAGCCGGGGAAGTTGAGGGTTTCGCGCTGGATGAAATTCTTCATGGAATCGGTGGCGATGAGGCCGGTGTTGTCGCCGGTTTCATAGGTGGGCCAGAAGGCGTCGCCGTAGATGAGCAGTGTGACGTTGGCGCCGAAGACGGGCGATTTGCCGGGCGGTACTTGCCCCTCGCGGTGGAGGCGGTAGACGATGACGTCGCCCTTGCCATAGTAGTTGCGCTTGAAGCCGCTAGCGAAGTGGTGCATGAAAGAGATCCTCCAGACGGAATTGTGCGATGCGGTAGATCCCGGTCAACGCCAAAGCGTGTTCGGCTTCGGCGGTGGCGGAGAGGCGTAGGGCGAGAGCGGCGAGGATCTCGTGTTTGGTGCTGCCTTTGACGGCGTAGATGAAGGGGAAGGCGAACTTTTCGCGATAGGCGGAGTTGAGCTGGTGAAGGCGCGCGAACTCATCTGGAGTGAGGCGGTCGAGGCCTGCGCCGGATTGCTCGGTGGTGGAGGCTGCGGTCAGCGTGGCGCGAGCGCCGAGATCGGGATGGGCGCGGATGAGATCGGTTTGGCGCGCGGGCGGGGCGGCGGCGACGGCGGCCACCATGGCGGCGTGAAGATCGGCGAGGGAGGCGAAGGGGGCGGAACTCCAGGCGGCTTCGGCGACCCACGGGGAGTGCTCGAAGACCCAGCCGAGCGCGGCGACGAAGGCGGGGCGATCGAGGGCGTTGACTTCGGCGAGGGTCACGGGAAGACGACCTGGCCGCGGACGCGGACTTCGCGGACGCTTTCGGCGCCGCCGAGGGTGATGAGGGCGGCGAGGAGGCGTTCGGGGCCTTCGGCGCGGACGAGGGCGCTGGCGAGGACGCTGCCTTCGGGAGGACGGAGGTGGACGAAATCGGCGGATTTGCCGGGGGTGAAATCACCGGTCTGGGCTTCCAGGCCGAGGGCTTCGGCTCCGGCGCGGGTAGCGAGGTAGAGGAGGTGGGCGGGAGTGAGCGGTACGCCATCGGGGAGGAGGCGCTGCATGAGGTAGCACTGGAGGGCCTCCTTCAACATGCCGAAGCCGGTGCCCGCGCCGACATCGGTGCCGAGCGCGAAGCGCACGCCGGCGGCGAGGTGGCGGCGCATGGGGAAGAGTCCGCTGCCGAGGAAGGCGTTGGAGCAGGGGCAGTGGGAGACTGATGAGCCGGAGGCGGAGAGGGTGGCGAGTTCGGCTTCGGCGGGGTGGACGTTGTGAGCGAAGACGGAGCGCGGGGTGGCGAGGCCGTAGCAGGTGTAGGCGGAGAGGTAATCGGGCGCCCAGGGGAAGGCCTGGAGGACGTCCGCGATCTCCTGCGGGTTCTCGTTGAGGTGGGTCTGGAACCAGACGGAGGGGAATTCGCGGAGGAGGGTCTGGCAGACTTCGAGGATGGGTTCAGAGGCGGAGAGGGCGAAGCGCGGGGTGACGGCGTAGCCGAGGGAATCGCGGCCGTGGAAGCGTTCGATGAGGGCGCGGGATTCGCGATAGGCGCGGTCGGCGGTGGTGAGGAGGGGTTCGGGGAGGAGGCGGTCGGAGAGGACGAGGCCGCTGACGATGCGGAGTCCGCGGGCGGAGGCGGCGTCGAAGAGGGACTGGGTGGCGGCGTGGAAGTGGGAGCCGAAGACGAGGGCGGTGGTGGTGCCGTGGGCGGCGAGGGCGTGGACGAACTCGGTGGCGACGGCGCGGGCGTAATCGGGCTGCGCCATGCGGACTTCCTCGGGGAGGGCGAAGAGGTTGAGCCAATCGAGGAGGCCGGCGCCGAGACCGCCGATGATGCGGCCCTGTGGGAAGTGGACGTGGGTATCGATGAAGCCGGGGAGGAGGACGCCGCCGCGGAGGTCGTGGACTTCGGCATCGGGATGGGCGGCGCGGAGGGTGGCGTAGTCGCCGGTGGCCTGGATGAGTCCGGCGGAGAGGAGGAGGGCGCCATCGGGGAAGTGCTCGAGGGCATGGGGAGAGGTGAAGGGATTGCGCGGGGTATGGAGGATGGTGGAGCGGACGAGTTGCGGGGTGTCAGGCATGGGGAGTGCGCTCCTGGAGGGAGGAGTGGGAGTACGGGGTGCGGGTTGGCAGGCTGAAGCCTACCCTACAACGGAGGGGCACGGGCGGGGTGTGGGTTGGCAGGCTGAAGCCTACCCTACAACGGAGGGGCACGGGCGGGGTGTGGGTTGGCAGGCTGAAGCCTACCCTACAACGGAGGGGCACGGGCGGGGT
>CAIRBY010000293.1 GCA_903876865.1 uncultured Acidobacteriia bacterium | reverse complement strand
CGCCGAAGACGGGCGCTTCTTTCAGCACCATGGCATCGATTGGAAGGAAGTGCAGATCGTGGTGGACAAGGATCTGGAAGAGGGCAAGCTGGGGCGGGGCGGCTCGACGATCACGCAACAACTGGTAAAGAACCTCTTCTTCACCACCAGCCGCAGCGTCCTGCGCAAAGGGATCGAGTTCACGCTGGCGCCCGCCGCCGAATGGGTGCTGCCGAAGCGGCGCATTCTCGAACTCTACCTGAACGTGATCGAATGGGGGCCCGGTGTTTATGGCGCGGAGGCGGCGGCGCGCTACTGGTACAACGTGCCCGCGGCGAAGATCGACCGGGAGCAGGCCGCGCGACTGGCAGCGGTGATCCCCTCTCCGCTGCGCCGCAAGCCGGTCCGCATGAACTCCTACAGCGCGGAAATTTTACACCGGATGCAGCAGACGGGCTGGTAGGCAGGTTGTATAATTGCGTGCCATGAGCCAAGACTTGGACTTGCTGCAAGGTACATGGAGCATCGTGTCGCTGGAGATGGAGGGGATGAGCATGCCGGGCGGGGGTGCGCGGATCGCGCTGGCCGGGGAGCGATTCACCACCACGGGCATGGGCGCGGCGTATAGCGGGAATTTCGTAGTGCATCCGGAGACCTCGCCCAAGAGCTTCGAACTGGAGTTCCTGGACGGGCCGGAGAAGGGCAATACGGCGCTCGGGATCTACGAACTGCGGGGCGATACGTGGAAGATCTGCCTGAGCACGCGCGGCAGTGTGCGCCCCACGGAATTCGCGGCGCCTCCCGGCAGCGGTTTCGCGCTGGAGGTGCTGCAGCGCGGCGCGGCAGCGCCATCGACGGCTGGGGAGGGCTCGGGCGAAACAGTCACGGGCGAAACAGTCACGGGCGAAACAGTCACGGGCGAAACAGTCACGGGCGACCCGGCGCCGGAACTGGCCGGCGAGTGGAAGATGGTGTCGGTGGTGATGAACGGGCAGGCTGTGCCGAAAGCGATGGCGGCCTACGGACGCCGCAGGGCGACTGCGAGCGAGGTCACGGTGAAGATGGGGCCGGATACGATTCTGCAGGCGCTCTACTCGGTGGATCGCACGGTGTCGCCGATGACGATGGACTACTGGCGTCACGATGGCACGCGGCAGTTCGGAATCTGGAAACTGGAGAGCGGGGAACTGATCACGTGCTTCGGCGGGATTGGCGCAGCGCGCCCGGCGGAATTTGTCAGCGCCAAAGGCAGCGGCTGCACGCTGGCGGTGTGGACTAAAGTGTGACGGGCCTCGGACGACGCCCTCGCCGGGCTTTCGATTGGGGGGGCCGTTTGATGCTTCGAACGAAGAGCGGGACCAGGGGGTCCCGCGCGGACGAGGGCGTCCGCCCCACGACGCCCGCGCCCTGTTAAGGTGAGGCTATGAAGATTCGCAATCTCGCCTGCCTCGCCGCATTGTGCGCCGCGATGGCATTCGCGGCGGACCCGAAGGCGACCCCCGAAGAGGCCCGCAAATTCATCCGCGACGCCGAACAGAAACTGCTCACGCTATCCGTGGACGCGGCGCGCGCGGACTGGATCAAATCCACCTACATCACCGACGATACCGAAGCGCTGGCGGCGCAAATGGATGAGCGCGCCATCGCCGCCACCGTTGTGTACGCGAAACAGGCCACGCGGTTCGACGGCCTCAAGCTCGATGCGGAGACGGCGCGCAAGCTGAAGTTGCTGAAACTCTCGCTTACGATTGCGACGCCGAGCGATCCGAAAGAGAGCGAGGAACTCACCCGCATCGTCTCTGCGATGGAAGGCACGTATGGCAAGGGCAAGTACTGCCCCTCGGGTCCGGCAAGTTGCAAAGATCTGGAGGCGCTCAGCCGGATCATTTCCGAGAGCCGCGATCCCAAAGCGCTGCAGGAGGCGTGGACCGGCTGGCACGCCATCGCAAAGCCCATCCGCAAGGACTTCGTGCGCTACGTGGAACTCGCCAACAAGGGCGCGCGCCAGCTTGGCTTCAAGGACAACGGCGCGATGTGGCGCTCCAAGTACGACATGACGCCGGACGAGTTCGCCCGGGAGTTGGACCGGCTGTGGGAACAGGTGAAGCCGCTCTACCTTTCGCTGCACGCGTATGTGCGCAATCGCCTGCGTGAAAAGTACGGCGACGCGGTTCCGGCCAAGGGCGCGATTCCGGCCGACCTGCTGGGCAATATGTGGGCGCAGGACTGGTCCAACATCTATCCGCTGCTGGCGCCCAAGAATGCGGAGGCGGGCTACGATCTGACGGCACTGCTGAAGCAGAAGAATACGGATTGGAAGCAGATGGTGAAGTATGGCGAGAGCTTCTTCGGCTCGCTGGGCTTCGCGCCGCTGCCGCAGACGTTCTGGGAGCGCTCGCTGTTCCTGAAGCCGAAAGACCGCGACGTGGTCTGCCACGCGAGCGCGTGGGACGTTGACAATGTGGAGGACCTGCGCCTCAAGGTGTGCCTGCAGATCAATGAGGAAGACTTTCTTACGGTGCATCACGAACTGGGGCACAACTTCTATCAGCGCGCCTATTCCAAGCTGGACCCGAGCTTCCGCGATTCCGCCAACGATGGGTTTCACGAAGCCGTGGGCGACACCATCGCGCTTTCGATCACGCCCGAGTATCTGGTGAAGATCGGGCTGCTGGACCGCGCGCCGGACCCGAGCAAGGACATTGGCCTGCTGCTGCACAAGGCGCTGGAGAAGATCGCGTTTCTGCCCTTCGGGCTGGTGATCGATCAGTGGCGCTGGAAGGTCTTCAGCGGCGAGATTCCGCCGGAGAAATACAACGAGGCGTGGTGGCAGTTGCGGCAGAAATATCAGGGCATCGCGCCTCCGGTGGATCGGAGCGAGAGCGATTTCGATCCGGCGGCGAAGTATCACGTGGCGGGCAATGTCCCGTATATGCGTTACTTCCTCGCCGACATTTTGCAGTTCCAGTTTCACCGGTCGCTCTCGCAGGCGGCGGGCTGCACCGGACCGTTGAACCGCTGCTCGATCTACGGCAACCAGGCGGCGGGCGCGAAGTTGAACGCCATGCTGGCAATGGGGCAGAGCCGCCCGTGGCAGGAGGCGCTGGAGAAGATCTCCGGCACGCGCCAGATGGATGCGACGGCGATCCGCGACTACTTCGCGCCGCTGCAGAAGTGGCTGGACGAACAGAACCAGGGCAAGCCGGTCGGCTGGTAGACGCGCAGGGCAGGCGATTCGCCTGCTGACTCTTCGGGTGTGCAGGGTTGGCAGGCGAAGAAGTTGGCAGGCGGAAACGCCTGCCCTACTTTGCGGCTGTTACAATTTGAATGATGGCCAACGAAATCTACGCCCACTTTGACACCACCGAAGGCAAGTTCAAGGTTCAGCTCTTTGCCGACAAGGTGCCGAACACTGTGAATAACTTTGTCTCGCTCGCCGACGGCTCCAAGACCGGCAAGCCCTTCTATGACGGCACGATCTTTCATCGCGTCATTCCGGACTTCATGGTCCAGGCAGGCGACCCCGAAGGCACCGGACGCGGCGGTCCCGGCTACAAATTCGCCGATGAGTTTCACAAGGACCTGAAGCACACCAAGCCCGGCATCCTCTCCATGGCGAATGCCGGCCCCAACACCAACGGCAGCCAGTTCTTCATCACCGTGGCCGCCACCAACTGGCTGGACAACAAGCACAGCGTGTTCGGCGAAGTGGTCGAAGGCTACGATGTGGTGGAGAAGATCTCCAAGGCTCCGCGCGGGGCGCAGGACCGCCCCACCAAGGAAATCAAGATCAACTCCATCACGATCGAGAAGGCATAACTCCCCCGCCTTGAAACTAGCGATCTTCGGCGGCACTTTCGATCCCGTGCACCTCGGGCATGTTGCACTGGCCCGGGAGGCCGCCGAACGCTTTCAGCTGGACCGTGTCCTGTTTGTTCCCGCCGCCCATCCCCCGCATAAGTCCGGTGTCACCCATGCCTCTTACGCTCACCGCCTGCGCATGCTGGAACTTGCCTGTGCGGAGGAGTCCCGTTTTGAGGTTTCGCGGCTGGAAGAAGATACCGCGCGCAGTTACTCCATCGATACCATCGAGAAGGTCCGCGCTTCGCTTGCCGAGAGTGATGCACTCTACTTTCTGATTGGCGCCGATGCCTTCGCGGAGATCCGCACCTGGCTGCGCTGGCGGGATGTGGCCGCTCACGTGCGATTCCTGGTGGTGAGCCGGCCGGGCCATGAGTACCAGGCTCCCGCAGGTGTGGAGTTTGACCGGATCGATACTCTGACGATGCCTGTCTCTTCCTCTTCCATTCGCCGCGCCTTTGCGGCCGGCGAGCGGCCGGAGGGGCTCGCGCCCGCGGTTCTGCAGTATTGCATCGCGCATGCAGTATATGCACGTTGAGCGCGTGGCCCGCTGCCACACCCGCTGTGTCGCGCCGTACCGCAAACTACTGCATTGAAATCTCTTAATGGTACGAAATCGTCCGCAGCCGAAACTGCGGCCAGTGCCGGTCCGATTGTCTTAAAATGCTGCCTGCGGTTGAATTTGGTTGTGTCAAAAACATTTTAAGTTCATTATGTTTTAAGGAGAAACTCCCGAATGGCACTCGCCGTGCATCGGAAGTTGACTGCTGAGGCGTTCTCCCGTCCGAACGGCCCCGTATTGGAGGTTTTACCTATGAAGCGAATTCTCACATTCTCACTTTCGATGCTGTCGCTCATCGCACTCGGCTCCGTCACTCCGCTGAGCGCTCAATCGCTCGTAGTCGACAAGCCGACGATGACATTTTCGGGCCAGTTTGGCGGCTCTCCAGTCGCACAGACGTTAAATGTCACCAGCACCGGAGGTTCGATTCCGTTCCTGCTCGCGGTACCGCCCGGCAGCCAGTATGCGTGGTTGAAAATCAACGGCTCCAATACTTATAGCGCGAGCACCCCGAGCGCAGTGTCGGTTACGGCCGACCCCACGGGGCTTGCCGCCGGAACCTACCAGGCAAATATTACCGTGATCGGCGGCGGCGGCAATGGCGTCGCGCCCATACAGGTCACGTTTACGGTCAGCGCCATCGGTGTGAATCCCTCGACCGTCACGCTGAGTTACACGGTGGGGAGCAATATCTTCCCGGCCCCAACGAGCCTTACGTTGAGCGGCATCTCGACCGCTTGCAGCGCGACCGTGGCCACCACATCGGGTGGCAGCTGGTTCTCGCTGCTGCAGAATACCTGTTCCTCCCCCGGCAGTCTCACGGTGCTGAGCAACTCCGCGGTGATCGCCGGACTGGCTCCGGCCACGTACCTCGGCTCGATCACGGTGACGCCCACGCCGGCCAACGGCAGCCCCTCGGTGGTGGTGCCGGTCACGCTGGTGGTCGTGCCCACGCCGCCGGTGACGGTGAACCCGGCATCGCTCTCGCTGAATTTCCAGACCGGTGTGTCCGCGCCCAACCCGACCCAGACGTTCACGGTTTCCACCACGTCCACGCAGCCCCTGAACTACAGCTTCACTGCCAGCGCGGATAGCGGCAACTGGATCTCCACCATCACTCCGCCGAGCGGCAGCATCAGCGCGAGCTCCCCCGCGACGGTTACGCTGACGTTGAATCCCACCGGTCTCAACGTGGGCACGTACACGGGACATCTTACTCTCAATACCCCGGGCGGTTCCCCGGCGCAGACCAACATTCCGGTGACGCTGGTGGTTTCCAGCACGGCGCTGCTGAACATTCCCACCGCGACCTTGAACTTCAATTACCAGTTGGGAACGGCGGCGCCCGCGGCGCAATCCGTGAACATCACCGCCACCAGCGGCACGCTGGCCTACTCGGTCTCACAGAGCGCCAATTCCGCGTGGCTGAACGTGCCCACCGCGGGTTCCACGGTGGTGCCGCTCTCGGTCTCCGTCAACCCGGCGGGACTCGCCACCGGAACCTACAACGCCACGATTACGATTTCCTACGCGACGCCGGGCAACCCGCCGCAGACGATTCCGGTGGTGTTCAAGATCACCAACGATCCGACCCTGACCGCCAGTGTGAGTCAGCTGAGCTTCGCGTTCCAGGTAGGCCAGACAGCGCCAACCGCGCAGACGCTGCAGCTTTCCAGCCCCACCGGCGTTTCCCTGAACTTTACCGCCGCGCTGGCGACGGCTTCGTGCGGCGCGTCGTGGCTGCAACTGAACGGCGGCACCGTCTCCATCACGGGGGTCACCAACGATACGCTCGCGGTCTCTGTGAATACGGTGGGAGTTTCTCCGCAGACCTGCAGCGGGAGCATCACCATCAACGCCACCAATCCGGCCACCGGGCTGGCGGCGGTGAACAGCCCGCTGACGATTCCGGTCTCGCTGTTCGTCTCTAACAGCGCCCTGCTGGTGCTGACTCCGGTGACACCGCCGGTATTCAACGTGGCCGTGGGCGCGCAATCCCCGGCGCCGCAGACTATCAACCTCAATAGCACCAGTTCCACCGTGCTCAATTACACGGCTACCTTCCAGGCCAATAACGGCGGCAGCAGCTGGCTCTTCGCGGGACCGCTTTCCGGCACTACCTCGAGCGGCAACACGCTGACGATCAACGTCAACACGCCGCAGCTCCCCGCCGGGACGTACACCGGAACGGTGAGCATTGTGGCCAGCGGGCCGGGCGGCGCCACCGTGGCCAACGCAACCGCGCTCAATCCCTACGTGATCCCGGTCACGCTCAACGTGACGGCCGGCGCCTTGACGATGAGCAGCACTGCCCTGACCTTCAACCAGACCTCGGGCGGACCGGCGCCGGCGGCGCAGACGGTCACGGTGGGCTCCACGAATCAGCCGCTCAACTTCACGGTTTCCTCCACCACGAACGTCTCGGTGAACTGGCTGAGCGTTGCGCAGGCGAGCGGGAACACGTCTACCAGCCCGACGCTGACGATCTCCGCCGATGGCTCCAAGCTCACGCCCGGCGTCACTTATAACGGCACCGTGGTGGTGACTTCGCCGGGCGCGGGCAACAGCCCGGCCACCATCGCCGTGACCTTCATCGTGGCTCCCGGCACGATTTCCGCGCCGACCACGACGCTGAGCTTCACGCAGGTTGTGGGCGGCAGCGCTCCGGCCGCGCAGACCATCGCCGTGAGTGGGAATCCCTCCAGCCTGAACTTCACGGCCGGCAGTTCCGCCTCCGCTCCGTGGTTGAGTGTGACCCCGGGCAGCGGCGCCACACCGGGCCTGCTGCAGGTGCAGGTGAACGGTGCGGGACTCGCGGTGGCGCAGTATTCCGGCAGCATCACGATCGCCTCCGCGGGCGCAAGCGGCAGCCCGATTGTGGTCCCCGTGATCCTCAACATTGTCCCAGCGGCCACACTGGCGGCCTCGCCCACGAGCATGGCGTTCACGTACACGATCGGGCAGACGATTCCGCCCGCGCAGAACCTCGCGGTGAGCGCGACCGGCACCACGCTTCCGGTGAACTTCACTACAACGGTGCAGTTTACCGGCTCCGCCGCGTGGCTGGTGGTGACGCCGAATGCGAGCGTAGCCCCGGCGACGCTCGCGGTGAATGTCTCGCCGACTACGCTGGCCGCCGGGACTTATAACGGCAGCATCACGATCGCCTCCAGCAATGCAGTGGCGCCCATCACCGTCAACGTGACGCTGACCGTGATTCTGATTCCCAAACCCGTGGTCACTGCCGTTGGCAATGCCGCCAACTACTCGACCGGCGCGGTTTCGCCGGGTGAAAATATCGTGATCTTCGGCACCGGTGTGGGCCCCACGCCGCTGGCCGGGGGTGCGGTGGTGAGTGGTGCTTTCGGGACCACCACCGGACTCACGCGCGTGCTCTTCGATAACGTACCCGCGCCCATCATCTACGCCTCCGCCACGCAAACCAGCGTGATGGTTCCGTATGGCGTCAGCGGACGCACCACCACCAGCATCGTGGTGGAGTTTTCGGGAGTGCAATCCACGGCTCTGGTCTACAACGTGGCTCCCTCCGCGCCCGGCATCTACACGCTCAACCAGCAGGGCACGGGACCCGGCGCGATCCTCAATCAGGATGGCGTCACGGTCAACGGCCCCAACACGCCCGAGAAGCGCGGCAACGTGATTGCGGTGTACATGACCGGGGAAGGGCAGACCGCTCCGCAGGGTGTGGACGGCGTGATCATCCCAGCCCTCGCCAGCGCGCTCAAGAGCCCGCTGCTCGGGGTCACGGCCACCATCGGCGGCGTGCCCGCCACGGTGCTGTACGCGGGCTCCGCGCCCGGCCTGGTCTCTGGCGTCATGCAGGTCAACCTGCTGATTCCGGCGACGGTCGCGAGCGGTTCCGCGGTTCCGGTAGTCATCACGGTGGGCACCGCCAGTACCCAATCCGGGGCCAACGCAGCAACGGTCGCGGTGCAGTAAGCTCCACCCGGGAAGCCCCGGGGCAGTAAAACCGGCAGGGAAGGGGCTGCCGCGCACGCTATCATGAATCCCAAGCGAACATGAAGCGGATGCGCGGCAGCCTTTTTCTATTCTGGCCACTGGTGTTGACGGGCGCGCCCGGTCCCGGCTTCGCCGGCGCCTCCGCCTGCCGCCCGTGCCACGCCGCCATCTGGAAATTGCAGGCCGCGAGCGAGCACGCGCGGGCGCTGGCGCCTTCCACGCCGCAACAGCCGCCGCAGTGGGCCTTTGGCGCGGGGGTGCAGGCGACCACCTTCGTCCGCCGGCTGGACCCCGAGACGTATCTCGAAGAAGGGCTGAGCTGGTATCGCGAATCCAACTCGCTGGCCATGACTCCCGGACACGGTGATACGGCGGGCGTCCGCTATCGACTCTTCGATCCCTCGGCCGG
>CAIRBY010000292.1 GCA_903876865.1 uncultured Acidobacteriia bacterium | reverse complement strand
GATGCCGCCGTTGACGGGTGAGCCCGTTCAACTGGAAACGGCGCGGGGGCTGCGGGACCATCGCGGTCCCGTGCACGCGGGTTCGTTCCTGCGGGCGCGCCGTATCGTCTTCGACTGCACGAAGGCGGAGTTCCCCCGCATCTTCGCCCATGAGGCCGCCCACTTCCTCTGGCTGCGATTGGGAAATCCGCTGCGGCGCGGCTACGAAGATCTGTTGCGCGCTGAACTCACCTCGCGCGTCCGCGGTGAATTGGGCTGGAGCGCGGAGTGGCGCAAAGCGGCGCTCACCACCGCTGACCCTGTCGCGCGCACGCGACGCTGGCGGGAATACTGCTGCGAGAGTTTTTGCGATACGGCCGCGTGGTTGTACTCGGGCCTGCGGCGGCACGAGGAGTTTACTTTGAGCGAGCGCGCCCGGCGGGTTCGGCGCGCCTGGTTTGCCGCCACGCTGGGCCGCCGGCCATGGGTGATATGAACTGGCCGCTATGACCTTCTCGCTGTGACCTTCCCCCTGTGACTTTGTCGATATAATCAAGTCAGGATAGATTCTGTGCAATTTTCCCGTTTCCCCTCCGCCCTCGCCGCCACGCTGCTCGCCGTGAGTCTTCTGGCGGCCTGCTCCTCGCCGTCCCGCTCCGTTAAGGCGGCCAATCCGGTCAAGGCGGACCAGGACCGCAGGCCGGCGCCGGAATTTGCCTTGAAGGACGCCGATGGCAAGACGGTCCATCTCTCGGACTACAAGGGAAAGGTCGTGCTGTTGGACTTTTTTGCGACCTGGTGCGGGCCCTGCAAAGTCGAGATTCCCTGGTTCATTGAGATGGAGCGGAAACACAAGGACCGCGGTCTCGCGGTGCTGGGCGTCTCCATGGACGATGAAGGCTGGGATGTGGTGAAGCCGTTTCTCAGTACCCTGGGCGTGAACTACCGGGTGCTGATCGGCAACGATTCCACCGCGCAGATGTATGGCGGCGTTGACGCGCTGCCGACCACGTTCCTGATCGACCGGAACGGAAAAATCGCCGCGATCCACATTGGGCTCGCGAGTAAGAAGGATTTCGACGATGGAATTGAAACGTTACTCCAAGCTCCGGCTACTGCCTCTATTGGCCATGTCGCTCTGCCTGCCTTCGCTCTTCGGGCAAACTAGCGGGTATCTGACCGTCGGCGAACCCCAGAAGGTGGTGGGGAAACGCAATGCTGCGGTGCAGGCGAAGATCCCGGTGGTGGTGAAGGATGGCTACCACGTCAACAGCAACACGCCCAGCGAAGACTACCTGATCCCCTTGAAGCTCACGTGGACCGGAACGGGCGCGCTCGAAGGCGGCGCCGTGACGTATCCGAAGCCGGGCAGCGAGAAGTACGAATTCACCGAAAAGCCCCTCTCCGTGTACACGGGTACGTTTGAATTACTGGCGAACTTCAAGGTCGCGGCCAACGCCGCGGCGGGTCCGGGCGCCGTGTCCGGAAAATTGAAGTATCAGGCCTGCAGCAGCAAAGCCTGCTATCCGCCAAAGACGGTGGATGTGACCGTTACCTATCTGGTCCAGTAGGACAGGCTTCCCAGCCACAGCTGTCCAAATTAGCTCAGACCTCCAGATGGGCGGGTTGATTACATTGGTTGCTGGAGTACAGTTTGCGGTTTTTGGCGGTGCAGGTTGGCCAATGCTGTCCCGATTGTCATTCGG
>CAIRBY010000291.1 GCA_903876865.1 uncultured Acidobacteriia bacterium | reverse complement strand
GCATCTTGCGCCGCTGGGAACCTCGTTTTGGCCAAGCCCCGGTGCGTACGCAGAATCAATGACTTATCCCGCCCAATTGCGATAGGCTGCAGCTAATTTGGACAGCTGTGGCCGGGAGGCCTGTCCTACGGGTGGAGGAGGTGGGGGCGTTTGGCGGCTAGGGTGAGGATGAGTTCGCCGAATAGGGTGTTGGACCAGGCGAACCATTTGCGGGTGAACTTGTTGGCATCGTTGCGGTCGAAGCCTTCGTGCATGAAGCCGGTGCCGGCGTGGGTGGTTTTGAGGGTCTTGAGGCAGGCCGCGATTTCGGTTTCATCCGAACTGGTGAGGGCGCGGCCGATGATGCCGAGGGGCCAGATCATGCCGAGTCCGGCGTGGGGGCTGCCGAGGCCTTCGGCGGCGGTGCCGCGGTAGAAGAAGGGGTTGTCGAGGCTGAGGGAGAATTTGCGGGTGTTGCGATAGACGGGGTCGGTGGCGGGCACGGAGCCGAGGTAGGGCATGGCGAGGAGGCCGGGCATGCCGGCATCGTCCATGAGGAGGGCGCTGCCATAGGCATCGACTTCGAAGGCGTAGATCTCGCCGTACTTGGGATGGCGGGCTTTGCCGTACTGGTTGAGGGCGGCGCGGAGTTCGGCGGCAAACTCGCCACACTGGCGGGCGAAGGCGGCGTTGTGGAGGACGGTGGCGTGAATCTCCTGCAACTGTTCGAGCGCGGTCACGGCGAAGAAGTTGGAGGGGATGAGGTAGGGGAAGATGCAGGCATCGTCGGAGGGGCGGAAGCAGGAGACGATGAGGCCGCAGGGGCGGCAGGGGTTGCCGTAGCCATCGTTGGGGAGCGAATCGGTGGAGACGGGGGAACTGCGCTGGAAGTGGTAGGGTCCGCGATCTTTGAGGCGCTGCTGTTCACGGAAGGTCCGGACGATGAGGGCGGCGGCGCGCTGCCAGGCTTCGTCGAAGCAGGAGGGATCGCCGGTGGCTTTCCAGTAGCCTGGGCGAGGCGGACGGTGAAGCAGAGCGAATCGATCTCCCACTTGCGTTCGTGGAGTTCGGGCTTCATGGTGGTGAGGTCTTTGGCCCACTGGCTGCCGGTGGGTCCGAAGTTGAAGGCGTTGGCGTAGGGGTCGATTAAGACGCAGCGGGTCTGGCGGTGGATGACGCCGGCGAGCAGGCGCTGGAGGGCGGGGTCCTGTTTGGCGAGGGGGAGGTAGGGCCAGACCTGGGCGGTGGAATCGCGCAGCCACATGGCGTCGATATCGCCTGTGATGACGAAGGTGTCGGGCTTGCCCTCGAGGGTGCCGGTGCGGACGGTGGTGTCGAGCGTGTTGGGGAAGCAGTTCTCGAACATCCAGGCGAGTTCGGGGTCGGCGATGAGTTTTTTGATTTCGAGGATGCGGGCTTCGACGGCGGGGCTGGTGAATTTGCGCTGGGCGAGGGGCGGGCGCTGGGAGGGGTAGGGGTCGTCCGCGAGCAGGTCCGTGGCGGGGAGGGCGAGGGCTGCGGAGGAGGCGAGGAAGGCGCGGCGAGTGGTGGTCATGGGTAAATTCCATGGAAGCACATGGCGGGGCGGAGCGGGGAGCCGGTCGAAACCGCCCTCAACCCTCAATGTGCGCCGGCCACAAAACCTTCAACCTTCCGCGATTGGCGGCCGATACGACAATTGAGCGCCAACAGCGTACCGGCACCTGTGTGCCGCGTCCACGCGGCGCTCCGGAACGGGAATCGGGCAGCGATGAGACTCATGAAAAATGCGACGCTGGGACAGCGAATTGCGGCGGTGGGCTGTCTGGTGTTGATTACGGTGGCCACGGCTCTGGTTTACTTCATCTCCAAGGGGTTTTCCAAAGACATCGCGTTTGCGCGGCAGGAACTCAACGGCAATCAATACCAGCGGCCGCTGGAGGAGATGCTCGAGGCCTTTGCGCAGCATGAATTGCTGGCGCGGCGGGTTTTGCAGGGACAGCGGGAACTGCAGGGACAACTGACCGAGGCGCAGGCGCGCGTGGATGCAGGGCTGGAGGCGTTGCAGCAGGCGGATGCGCGGATCGGCGTGGCGCTGCAGTTTACGCCGGAAGGACTGGCTCAACGCAAACGCGAGCATTGCCATTGGGAGACGGTGCGGCAGGAGTGGGAGCGGCTCAAAGGCACGGCAGCGGGGCAGTCCGTAGACGGTTCGGACAAGTCGCATACGCACCTGATCGCGGATGTGCGCACGATGATCGCGCACGCCGGCGACACCTCGAACCTCATCCTCGACTCGGACCTGGATAGTTACTACCTCATGGATGCGACGCTGGTGGCGCTGCCGCAGACACAGGAGCGGCTGACGGCGATTGAGGTGTTGGGTCAGGATCTGGCGGGGAAGGGGCGGCTCAGCGAGAGTGACCGCATACAGCTTGCTTCGGTGGCGGCGCTATTGAAGGAAGGGGATGTAGACCGGATCGGCAGCGATCTGCAGACCTCATTGAACGAGGATCGCAACTTTTACGGAATCAGTCCCACGTTGCAGCGCAGGCTTCCACCCGCGGCGGAAGCCTACGCCAAGGCCAACGAAGCGCTGCTGGGCCTGATCCAGCGCATCGTGGCCGCGCCGGAAGCGCCGGTCTCCGGGGCGGAGTTTTCCGCCGCGGTACGGCGTGCGCGGAGCGCCAGCTACGACCTCTGGAAACTCGGGGTGGTGGAACTGGACACACTGCTTCAGATTCGGATCGAGGATCTGGCGGAGGGCCGGGCCTGGGCGCTGGCGTGGACGGCGCTGGCGCTGCTGGTCTCAGCGCTGGTGGCGGGGGGAGTCATCCGCTCGACCACGCGGGTGCTGATGCGGGCGTCGCGGGAGTTGCTCAGCCAGAGCGACGGCATCGGGGAGGCCTCGCGACGGATCGCGGCGGCATCGCAGGATCTGGCGCGGGGCGCCTCCACACAGGTGGCGGCATTAGAGGAGACCTCGGCTACGAGCGGGGCGATCCACACCATGGCGCGCCGCAACAGCGAAAACTCCCGTTCGGCGGCCGCGCTGGTCCGTGAGGAGCAAGCGCGTTTTGGCGAGGCCAACCGGTCGCTCGAGCAGATGGTGGCGTGCATTGGTGAAATCGATGCCGAGAGTTCCAAGATCTCCCGGATCATCCGGGTGATCGACGAAATCGCCTTCCAGACCAACATCCTGGCGCTGAATGCGGCGGTGGAAGCGGCCCGGGCGGGCGAAAGCGGCCTGGGCTTTGCGGTGGTGGCCGATGAGGTTCGGACGCTTGCCCAGCGCTGCGCCGAGGCGGCCCGGGACACGGCTGGGCTGATCGAAGTTTCGGTGGCGAAGTCCAGAGATGGCAAGGGCAAGGTCGGGCAGGTCTCTGAGGTCGTGCGCGAGTTGAGCTCGCATTCGGCGCGGATGCTGGCGTTGGTGGAGGAGGTAAGCCAAAGTAGCCAGGAGCAGACCCGCGGTTTGGATCAGGTCTCCAGGGCGATTGTGCAGATCGAGGGGGTCACGCAGCAGAACGGCGCCAGCGCGGAGGAGGGCGCCGGCGCGGTCGCGGAGCTGAATGCGCAACTGGAGGCGTTGCGCCACACCGTGCGGCAGGTGACGGGGCTGGTGGGAGCGAGAGCGGCCGCGGAGCTTCGCTGAGCCGGCCGCACCGTTGCCGAATACTGGACGGCGAAGGCAGGCAGCGACCCCGTCGGCGCCGCGGGGGTACCGACAGAGGGCGCTGATTGGTCGGCCACAAGGCAGCGGAGTCGCTGCGCTGGTGACGATCCATTCGAATCCGCGGGCGCGTGCGAAGGGGGGCAGTGAGGCGCAATCTCGACCCATCCGTTGGAGCGGAACGGATCGGCGATGGGGGGAAGCGCGCCGAGACGAATCTCGGCGCTGCGGGCTGGAAGCCCGCGCCACGGGGCGGCGCGTGCGAAGGGGGGCAGTGAGGCGCAATCTCGACCCATCCGAGATCGGAAGAGCGTCGTGTAGGGTAAGAGTGTTCAGAGCCGTGGGGGGGGGGGGGG
>CAIRBY010000290.1 GCA_903876865.1 uncultured Acidobacteriia bacterium | reverse complement strand
CGATTAACGTCAGCACCATGTTGAACAGCTGCCCCACCTGCGCGTGAAATTCGTTGCGCGCGGCCATGAAACGCTGCGCCGTGAAGCCCTCCCCGCCCGTGGGCGAGGCGGCGAAGAACAGGCCCTGCATCACGAAGGCGATCACCGTTAGCCCACTGAGTCCCGGTACCGGAGGCAGCACGCGGAAGAATGCCGCCGCCTCCGCCCCGCGATTGGCCACAATCGCCTGATGAATGCCGTGAAAGCCGCCCGTGTGCGCCAGCACCACCGGCAGCAGCGCGATGTTCCCCGCCAGGAAGATGCCGAACTGAAACGCGTCCGTGTAGGCCACACCGGAGAGTCCCGCGCAGGTCGTGTAGATCACTGCGACCGTGCCCGCCGCGAGCATCAGGCTCATGGGAGTCCAGCCCAGAATCGGTCCAAGCGCCGCGCCAAGCCAACCCGACACATACCCGATCAGCACCACGATGAAGCCGAAGCTCATGAAGATAGCGTAGACGTTGCGGTAGATGCCGGCCAGGCGTCCGCTATAGCGGATGCCAAGCAGTTCGGCGGAGGTTACGGTGCCGAGCCGGCGCCAGTATTTCGACCACAGCACCGCACCCAGCGGCATCCAGATGATATAGGGAATCCACCAGACCGCATTGCCGAGCAGGCCGCCCTGAAAGGTCAGCATCGTGACCGCCGGCGCGAGGCCCGCATCGGTGTACGTAGCCACTGCGGAGAGCGCGATGATCCACCACGGCAGGCGCCGGCCCGACACAAAATAATCGCTAACGCTGCGGCTGGCGCGGCGTGTGAAATACAGCCCCACGCAGAGCATGAAGCCGAAATACAGCGCGACCACGCCCCAATCGATGCCTTTCACGTGCGGACCAACCCCGCAGCCGCGGGCTTCTCCTGCAGTTGGCGTTCCAGTTCAGCCGCCGCCCGAACAATCCGTTGCTCGGAATCGGCGGCGCAACTCGCTACGGCCACTTCATAGCCGCCTTCCGCGAAGGCATCCGCTGTGGGCAGGTAGCCTTCATAGCCGTTCGCCATGCCGATCAGGAAGAAAGGCCGCGCCAGCAATTCTTGAATCCGCAGCGACGTTTCCGCGAAGATCTCTCCGGAGACGCCGAGCAGCATCGCGCCATCCAGGCGGATCGCCTGAATCTCCAGCGGAATGCGTCCCCCACGCTCCTTGAGGCGCCGGGCATTGGCGAAATCGATCGAGTTGTACAATTCGCGGGCGCGCGCCTTCAGCAGTTCCGGATCGCCCGGCGCCAGTGCCATGCAACGCGCCGAGGCCTCGGCGCTCGCTCGCTCCAGAGTCTCCAGCGGTGGATATGCGCGGCCCGCCAGGCTGAGCGTCACTCCCGCCGTTCCCAGCGCCGGCGCCTCCGCCGTGCTCACCGAAGGTAGTGCCGCCAGCACCGCCGAAGCCAACCGCTCGCCCAGAACTTTCGCGTGCTGAAACGTGCGCGTGCCCATCATGACGCCCACCAGGCTGAGTTCAGCCGAGTGCCCGATGCTGACGTTCGCCTCCGCTCCGTTGAAGAACATCGCGAACCCGTCCGGCCCCAGCGCCGCCTCGATCGCCTCCAGCGCGGCCGAGGGGTAGTCACCGCTGACCTCGAGATTCGTGAAGCCCAGTACCGTGGGATGGCACCCGTAAATCACCGCTACCGCGCGTGTCCGGCCGCCGGCATCCACCCGCAGGATGCCAGCCTGCCGGTTGATCACCGAGCTCTCCGGGTCGCGCCGGTTGACGCCGAGTCCCTTCACCAGGCAACAGCCGAGTCCCACCTCCGCCTCAGAGCGGTTGCGCCACGCCCGCGCGGCGCTCTCCGCCGCGGCCTCCACCAGGCGCTCCAGATACACGGGGTCCGGCTCTTCGTGATCGTTGAAGAAGGTGCGGATCGTGACCGGCCCGGAGTGGGTGTGGGTGGTGGCAATCAGGATCGCCTCCGCCGGAATCTCGGTCCGCGCCGCGATTCGCTGCCGCACGGCCTGCACCGTCTCCGCCGCCAGCGCCAGCACTTCCACGCTCAGCAGCGCCACCGCCGTCTCGCCCTCTTCCAACACCAGCGCGCGCACGAACAGGTCGTCGTGCACTCCGGTCGAGGCGGCCTGGCGGGCGCTGAATCCGGTCAGCCTGCACCCGGCCGGTGGTGTGATGCAGACCTT
>CAIRBY010000289.1 GCA_903876865.1 uncultured Acidobacteriia bacterium | reverse complement strand
CACGAAGCAGGCGACCAAGGGTGAACTGGTGAATCTCGCCACCCTCCCGCTGATCGTCATGGGCGGCTGGGCAGGCTACGCGATCCGGCAGGGCGCCGGGCTGGCAATTCCGCTGGGCTTCCTGAAGTTCTCCCAGACCATGGAATCCGAAGCTGACTACCTGGGCCTGCAGTATATGTACAAGTCCGGCTACGATCCCACGGCGTTTGTAGATTTCTTCGAAAAGATCCAGTCGCTGGAGAAGAAGAAGCCGGGCACGCTCGCCAAGATCTTCAGTAGCCATCCGCCCACCGACAATCGCATCAAGAGCGCGCAGGCGGAGATTCAGAAGATCCTGGTGGCCAAGCCGGAGTATGTGGTCAATACAAGCGAATTCAACGATGTGAAGAATCGCCTGGCGATGCTCCACAACCGCCGCAAGATCGATACGAACCAGGATCCGAACCGTCCCACGCTGCGGCGCGCGCCGGGCAGCACGACCGGACCGGTCGATCCGAACGAAGACGGCACCAAGCCCAAGACGGATCAGGACGAGCGTCCCACGCTGAAACGCCGTACGGATACCGGCGGCGGCAACTAGACCGCACGGTCAGGCAGGCGGAGCGGTGAGGCAGCGGTAGGCCCGCCGAGCCACAATCAGTTCCTCATTGGTTCCCAGTGACAGCACCGTGACAGGTGTGCCTTCGGGCGATACGATGCGATCGCCAGTGCCGGCATTGCGCGCCGGGTCCAGGCGAACGCCGAGAAACTCCAAGCCCGCACAGCACTGCTCGCGCAACCGGGCCGAGTTCTCTCCGATTCCGCCCGTGAACGCGATCGCTTCCAAGCCGCCCATGGCCGCCGCATATGCGCCGATCGTCTTCTTGACCTGATAGACAAAGACGTCCAGCGCCAGCGCCGCCGCGGGCGTTCCGGCTGCTTCGAGGTCTCGCACGTCGCCGCCAGGGACGCCGGAAAGCCCCGCCAGTCCGCCATTTTTCGCCAACTGCGCTCGGACTTCCTCCGTGCTCCAGCGGTGGCCTTCCATCATGTAGAGCACCGCGAAGACGTCGAGGTCGCCGTGGCGGGTCGCGTTTTCAAGGCCGGATTGCGGAGAGAATCCCATAGTGGTATCCACGCTGTGCCCATCCACAATGGCGCACATCGAGGAACTCCCGCCGAGGTGGCAACTCACCAGTTTGACGTTGCGGCCCAGCAGTTCCGCCACGCGACCCGCAATGAACTGGTGGGAGGCGCCGTGAAAGCCATATTTGGCCACGCCTTCCTCGCGCCATGAGGGCGGCACGCCATAGTGGCGAGCATACTCGGCCATGGTGGCATGGAACTCGGGTTCGAATGCGGCCACAATCGGTACGCCCGGCATGGCCTCTTCCAGCGCCTCGATTGCCGTCAGGTAGATGGCGTTGTGCGCGGGCGCGGCCGGCAGATAGTGGAGCAGCGCCGCTTTGACGCCCGCATCCACAACGAAGGTGCCCCGATATTTGGGGCCTGCGTGGACGGCTTTGAGCGCCACCGCGTCGATGCGGATTTCGCCGGTCGAGATCTCGGCCATCGCCTCGCGATAGTTCGTGACGCGCTCCATACGTCCCTTGGCGAGAACGGTCTCGGAGGGCATTTCCAAGATCTGATATTTGAGGGAAGTCGATCCCAGGTTGGGTATGAGTAGGTTCACGCGATTTCCAGTTTAACTTTATTCGATCAGGCCGAATTGTTTGAGAGATGCGGCGGGTTCGCCATCCTTGAACCTGGTGAGCGAGGCCTTTTCGCGGCCGTTCTCCAGGATCACAGCAGCCGGCACGCCCGCGAAGGGGAAGACCTCTTTCAACTGGGGCAGGTCTGGAGTAATGGCCATGCGGAAGCCCGTGTCCTGCATGAACTGCGCGGCGTAGCGGAACTGGTTGACGGGCACGCCGATCACGCGGGTAGCGCCCCAATGCAGGTGCGACATCTGCTGTGCCGATTCGAAGCAGTGCATGCACGCCGGGTCGAAATAGAAGAGGAAGACTTTGCCTTCGCGCAGCGAAATGGCGCGGCCATCCACCATTACCGTGGCAGGCGCAAGCGTGCCGGTCTGGCGCGATTCGCCCACGCCATAACTCACCCCGGCGAGCACCGTGATGGCCACGATTACCGCGGCAGCCATCCCCCACGCTTCGGAGCGGCGCGCCGTCCACCCGGCGGCAAAAGCAAGTGCCAGCAGGAAGCCGTCGCCAAGGAAGAACTCGGGGCCCACGACGCGTTTGAGCCAGGGGATGCAACTGCAATCCGCGCCCCGCAGAGAGTTGTAGTTGAGCGCGAAGTAGCCGAGGAAGGCCACGAGCATCGTGCCAATGATCAGCGCGCCCCAGCGGCGCGTGCGCGGGGCCAGAATCAGGAGTGCCGCCGCCGTTTCCGTGATCGCGAAGAAGACCGCGGCGGGGAGCGAAAGGCTGTCCGGCACCTTGGCCTGCGCCATGTGTACCGCGGTGGCTTGCGGGTCAAGGAGTTTCCACAGGCCGGAAGTGAGAAAGACAGCCGCCAGCAGCACGGCCGAGATCCAGCCGAGCGATTTTTTCCACTGTGCCATACTGTCGTTCATGGACCCAATTGTATCGCGTGCGGTCCACTTGTCCCGTTCGTGATTGTTCTCTCATGATTGCCCTCTCATGATCGCTCTCGCCACCTTGCTGTTGCTGGCCGCCTCCACGAGCGTCGATCTGGTGGATGACCTGTATCAGATTCCAGCGGCGGAATGGAAATACGTCGAAGTCAATCTACGCCAGCGCCCGGCCACCATCGCGGCCAACTTCGAGGTGCGCAGCGGCAGCGATCAGGTGCGACTCGCCCTGATGACGCGCAACGATCTGGACCGGATGCGCGGAAATCTTCCGTATGGCGTGCTGGCAATCACCCCGGCGTCTTCTCACGGCGCATTCGCATTTCGGGTACGCGAAACCGGCGATTACGTGCTGGTGGTGGATAACCGCGCAGCCAAGGCGAAAGCCTCCGAAGTACACTTGTTTGTAGCGCTGGATTTCGCGGATTCCGCAGGCTCCGGGATTACGCAACTCAATCCGCGCCGGCAGGTGACCGTCATCCTGCTCTCCTTTGCGTTCTTCTTTGCGGTGGTGACGTATTCCGCACGGCGATTGCTGCGCGGGTTGCGACAGCCGAGTCGCTAGAGCCGAGTGGCTAAAGATTGTTGAGCACTTGTAGCATGTCGCTGTGCGCTACCACGGCGGCGGGATCGCGCTGCAGGATCTCGAAGTAGCTGCGCGCGAAGCCATTGCCGTCTTCAGCGGGCGTGAGCAGTTCGCGCGTTTGCGCCATCAGCCGGGCGGCATCTTCCACCGTCGCCGGCGGTTCTTTCTGCGCGAGCGTCTCATCGATCATCACGATGAAGGCGGAGAGTTCCCGCAGCCATTGGAACCAGGGATCCTCGAGCACCAGATTCAGATATTGCCCGGTGGAGGTGATGCGGGCCACGTCACGCTCGTAGCGGGAGCGTTCGATTTCGAGGAGGGATTTGTGCAGGCGCAACAATTGGTCGCGAGTCGATCTGAGGCTGGTTCGGAAGTCTGCCACGCGACTATCGTATCGTGAAAGGAGATGAGTTTTCTCGACAATCTCGAAAACAGCCTCAAGAGCCTGGAGAATAGCGAACAGGGCAGGGAAGACAAAGAGCGGGAACATCGCGCCCGTGAGAGCGAACGCACCCGGGTCCACGCCGTGGCTCCCTTTGCGGAGGAGTTGAAGAAGGGTCCGTATACGGTCGAGTTGATGAAGCAGGCCACGCGGGTTGGCTTCAGTTTGCGGCTCAAGGTGAATATTGTCTGGCTGGGCACCACGCTGCGGCTGGAAGCGCGGGAGAAGCGCCTGGAACTGCGGCCCACACCGGAGGGAATCGTCGCGGCGTATCTGGACAATGGCCAGGAGAGCCGGGTGGAGCCGCTCGACCTCAAGGGCAATCCCGAGGATCTGGTGCGCCAGTGGTTGCAGGCCAGCTGATGCCGCATCATAGCGGATGCCTATGCTGAAACCCGGTTTCGATCCCGGCCTGACGCAGAAATATACGGGCTCGCTGCGCCGCGCGATCAACAAAGACGGCACCTTCAACATTCGCCGCCGGGGCGGCACGTGGCGCGACATCCACCCGTACCTGCATCTGGTGAATCTGGGATGGGCAGCCTTTTTCGCGGTGCTTTTCGCGGGCTATCTGGTAGTGAATACGCTTTTCGCGCTGGGTTACTACCTGCTCGGTCCGGGGCATCTGCTGGGAGGCGAAGCGGTCACGGAAGGTGGCCGGTTTCTGAACGCCTTTTTCTTCAGCGCGCACACACTGAGTACGGTGGGCTATGGCAGTATCTCTCCGCATACGGTGGAAGCGAATGTGATCGCGTCGCTGGAATCGCTGGTTGGCGTGCTCGGCTTCGCCGTGGCGACCGGCCTGTTGTTCGGGCGCATTTCCCGGCCTTCAGCGAAGATCGGCTTCAGTGAGGCGATGTTGATTGCGCCGTATCAGGAGATCACGAGCCTGCAGTTCCGCGTGGTCAACCGCCGCGCCAACGACTTGATGGATATCGAAGCGCGGGTCCTGCTCATGACCGTGGAGACGAGGGACGGGGAGGCACAGCGAAAGTACCAGCAACTCAAACTCGAGCGCGACCAGGTATTGTTCCTGGCGTTGACCTGGACTGTGGTACATCCAATCGATAGCGAAAGTCCGCTCTGGGGCCTGACCGGTGAGGACCTGAAGCGATTGCAGGCGGAGGTCATGATCGTCATCAAGGCGTATGACGATACCTTCAGCCAGGCGGTGATTGCCCGCTGCTCCTACCGTTATGACGAGATTGGGTGGAATCGCCGCTTCGTCCCCGCCTTCAGCGTGGACCCGCAGGGCGATATGCTGCTCGACATGGAAAAGGTGGGTGAGAGCACGGATGCGCCGCCCCCCGCTACGGCACCGGGACCGTAACGTGGGGCTGGCTGAACGCGCTGCCGAAATGGACCACCAGCGGTTGATCGCCGCTCAGCAGCCTTGCCGGAATCTGCACATTGATTTGCAGGATGCCAGCCGCGAGTCCGGGGGCCTCCCCATAAAACAGCACCGGGGCATCGCGTCCACCGATGGTGACGAGCGGCGCCTGCAACGGTTGTGGCGTGAGCGGTCCATTGCCTGATGGGTTGAGTACCGTGATGCCACCCGTGACCCCGGGTGGATTGGTCTGGCCTTCGCCGGTCACATAAAAACTCAGAGTGCCTGGTGGGCTTGGCAGCAGGAGCGCGGGTCCGCTGCCCGTACCGTTGGCCGTGAAGATGCCCGTCACTGCGCTCGCAACAGGAATGGTGAACGCGGGCGATA
The DNA here is from genome assembly GCA_903876865.1 of uncultured Acidobacteriia bacterium. GTDB lineage: Bacteria > Acidobacteriota > Terriglobia > Bryobacterales > Bryobacteraceae > Solibacter. The sequence goes on along the minus strand of CAIRBY010000289.1, from coordinate 4,964 downwards.
CCTGACCGTTGTAAGCCACGTGCAGATCGCCGCCGCCCGTATCGTAGGGCACGATGCAGCGGATTTCCGTCGCGCTCACGTAGAGAAGGGGAGCGGGGAAGCCGCCGAACGAGACCGAGACTCCTCCGAGCGCGCTCGACACCTGCCCCCGTAAGTCGAGTTGAAACGTCTGCGGGACTGCTGGCCCGAGACCCGTACCCAGGATGCTGACCCATTCCCCCGGCGCAATCGCGTTTCCGGCGCGAGCCGCGAGATTCATGATGGTCGCGATATTCGGCTCTACCGCCGCCAGCACGATCTTGCCGATCTTACCTGTGCCGGATTCCGTGAACCAGATGTTCCCATCCGGGCCCGTGGTGATTCCGTTGGGAGACGCCTCGGCGCTGGGAATGACGAACTCGGTCACCACGCCATTCGGTGTCATGCACGCGATCTTGTTGATCGCCGATTCCGTGAACCAGAGGTTCCCGTCGGGTCCATTGGTAATTGCGCCGAAGCCTGAAGTGAAGGCGGAGACGGTGTACCCCGTGTAGGCGCCGCTGGTCGTGATCTTGCCCACGCCATGCCATTGCGTGAACCAGAGGCTGCTGTCCGGTCCGGCAGTAATTCCGTAGGCGTCGAGGCCCGCGGGGATTGAGTACAGCGTGATCGCACCCGCGGGAGTGATCTTGCCGATCTGATTCTGATCGGTGGTGAACCACATATTGCCGTCGGGTCCCTGGGTGATCATCAGTCCCGCGCCTTGTGGATAGGGGAATGCGAATTCGGCTTTCACACCAGCGGGCGTGAGTCGCCCGATGAGGCTCTCTCCGCCCACTGTGTACCAGATGCCTCCCAACGAATCCGCCGCGATGCCTCTGGGATAGTGAGGGGCGGTCGAGTAGACCTGCACCGCGCCGTTGGGCGTCACTTTCCCGAGCAGTTGGTTGCCCTGGTCCGTATACCAGACGTTTCTGTCCGCGCTGTGCGTGAGGGCGCCGGGTATCTCAGAGTAGGGTGCCGGCGGCAGGGCATATTCCGTGGCAACGCCATCGATGTTGATCTTGCCGATTTTCAGGACGGAGGGAAGCGTGGCGCGTGAGCCGGTATCGGTGAACCAGAGGCTGCCATCCAGCCCGTAAACCAGAGACGTCGGCGTCGAGCCGGGCAGCGTATACTCCACAATCGGCGATTGCGCCGAAACCACCGTCAACGAGACCGCGATGGTGATGACCGGAGCGGGTGGCTTCGCTTGCGGCACGGTAATGACAACCGTCTCCGTATACGTTCCCGTTCCCGATACCCCCGAATTGAAAAAGATACCGATTCCGCCAGCCGCCGGATTCACCACCAGCCAGTGCGAGCCGCCCGCAATGGTGGCCGTAAACGGCAGCGCCACTCCCGCTTCGCTGATCGCGATGAACTGCGGCCGGGGCTGCGCTCCGCCTTGTACGTAAGTCCAGTGCATTTCCGTCTGACTTGCGGTCAGCGTGGTCGTATTCGCTGTGACGGTCAGCGTCACCGGCACCAGCACCACCGGTCCGTTCAACGGCGTGATGGTGAGGGTTGCGGAGTAGATACCCGGTTGAAGCGCGGTTGGATCAACCGTCGCCACCAACCCCGTGTCTGTAGATGCACCGCCGCCGTTCGGAATCGTCACTCCACCCACCGTGGCGAGCGTCAACCAGGTCGCGGTGTTCGAAATCGTGAAGGGGATGGCTTCGATTCCCGGAGTGGTCCGCGCCACGGTGAAGGCCTGCGGCGGGGGAGTCGCGGTCTGCGTGACGTGACGGAAGTCCAACGTTGCGGGCGCCACCTGAACCGCGCCTCCCGTGGGCGCGCGCACCACGAACGTCACGAACACATCTTGCGTCACGTTGCCGTGCTGCAGAAAGAAGTTGCCGGTGTAGGTGCCGGGTGAGCGCAACTGCTTCGGGTCGGCGGTGACGGTGATGGACTGGCCCGCGGTCAGGTTGCCCGAAGGCGAAATGGTCAGCCAGGGGGAATTCGAGGCGGCGTAAAACGAGCGAGGCGCATCGGAAGTCACGGCCACCGTCTGTGAAGAGGCTGGTCCCACTACCAGCGCACCGAAGAAGTTCAGCGATGCCGGAGTCACCTGGAGCACCGCATCCGGCACCAGATTGTACGGGTCGAATCTCCCGATGTAATTGAACGGGGCATCGACGAACCAGATGTTTCCATCCGCTCCCAGACCGATGCCGGTGGGCCACGCCACGTCGTGATAGGAGTAGAGGTACTCGGTCAGAATGCCGCCCTGTGTGAGTTTCGCGATCTGGTCCAGGCCCTCGGTGAGCCACAGATTGCCGGCGCGATCCCAGGCCATGCCATCAAGGGCGGGGCGGCCGGTAAAGACGGGCACGGGACCGCTGGAGTTGATGCGCCAGACGCTGTTGGAACCAGTGAACCAGACGTTCCCATCGGGACCCAGCGTGATCGGTCCGTTGGGCGCGTCCGGCACCGGATAGCTGGTCACCACACCGGAAGTAGTGATGCTGCAGATCTGGGTCGGCTCTGTGAACCAGAGCTTGCCATCCGCGCCCGCGGCGATGCCGAAGGGCGTGGAATTGGGCGGCAGCGCGTATTCCGTCAACGCACCGCTGACGGAGATTTTGCCGACTTTGGAGGCCGAAAATTCGGTGAACCAGAGGTTGCCGTCAGGTCCGGCGGCAATGGCGCCGGGGTAGGCGTTGGGCGTTGGCAGCGGGTACTCCGCGATCGCTCCGCTGGTGGTGATGCGGCCGATCTGATTGGCTTTGGTCTCTGTGAACCAGAGATTCCCGTCGGGACCGGCCGCGATTCCCGCCGGCTTTGTGTCACGGGTGGGAATCGCGTATTCGGTCACTAGGCCCTGCGGAGTGATCTTGCCGATTGCATTGCCGTCCATCTCCGTGAACCAGAGATTGCGGTCCGCGCCCAAGGTGAGGTTGACTGCTCCCGAACCTTGGGCGATCGGGTATTTCGTGATGGTGGGCTGCGCCCACATTGGCATCGCCCCCGCGAGCAGGAGGAGACTAAGCGCCGGTTGTCTCAAACTTCATTGTCGCTATTTCTTCGCGGCAGGGGGCGGCGCAGGCATGCTGGCGGGCGGAATCACTTTGTTCATTCGTGCGTAAACCACCATCTGCCCGTAATGATCGAAGGAGTGCCAGATGCCCAGGTTGGCAATCGCCGCGCGCGCCATCGGAGGCATGCCCGGGAAGGGCGCCGGCACCAGATCCAGCTGGTTCTGCGCCGTCAGCGTGTTCATCGTTTTGTGCGCGTACTTGAACGCACCCTCGACGTAAGCGACCACGTCGGCCTTGGTCATGACAGAATCCGGACCATCCTCGCCCTTACCCAGATCGACCGGCGGCTTCTCACCCGCGGCCGCGGAGGCTGTCATATACAGGACCGTCGCCAGATGTTTTGCCTGGCTGGAGAAGGTACGCACCTTCTCAAAGGCCCCATTGGTGGGAGCGAAATTAAACGAGGCTTGGGGCATCGCCTTGACCAGCGGAACAATCTCGCTTTCCGCGATTGAAAGCTGCGAGTCGTATAGTCTGGCGACCGTCATATCGGCCGCGGAAAGTGTCACAGACACGGTGAGGAGCAAACCCAGAGTGGAAAGGGAAGTAGCGATCAGCTTCATCGCTAGAGTATAGAATAAACCCGAGCGACTGAATGTTACGCAGATGGTTTCTAGCTACCCTGGCGGCGCCCGCGCGGCGGGGGTACGGACAGGCGGCGGTGCGGCCGCGAGTGATGTTGAATACGGAGGAACTGGCGCGGTTGCGCGAGGCGATTCGCGGCTCCCACGCCGGGCTGTGGAAACTGGTGAGTGAGACTGCCCACGCCTACGCATTGCAGAAGCCGCCCAAGTACAAGGACCCCGATCCCGACGACGAGCAGTTGTGGGAGCGCGAAGTGGGCAACAAGCTGCCCTTCCTGGCCATGGCGCATTTGCTGACGGGCGATACGCTCTACGTGGAAGCTGCGGTGCGCTGGTCGCTTGCCAGCTGCGCCTATCCGACCTGGGGCCTGGGCAAGCGGGACGGTGTGGATTTGGCCGCTGGGCATCAGCTGTTCGGCCTTGCCATAGTCTACGATTGGCTGCACGATGCCATTGGCGAGGCGGACCGGGAGACGATTCGCCAGACCCTGCTGAAGCGCGGCGGCGTACTCTTCGAGGCTGCGCGCAGTACCGCGTATTGGCGGACTTCGTTTCTGCAAAACCACCTGTGGGTGAACGCCGTGGGCCTGATGGCGGCCGCGCAATCGCTCGATGGCGAAGCCGGCACCGCGGAGTGGATCGCTCTGGCGCGTGACAAGTTTCTGCGTACCGAGGCCAGTCTCGGGCCCGATGGCGCCAGTCACGAAGGCGCGAGTTATTGGACCTACGGCGCGGAGTATCTGCTGAAGTTCTGGAGTCTCAATGGCGGGCATGTCACCAGCGAGTGGTGGAAGCACACGGCGGAGTATTACCTTTACCTCACGCTGCCGCGCAACTCCTGGACGGCCGCGAATACAATCATCGATCTGGGCGATTCTCCCCGCTTCGGCTGGTACGGGCCCGATTATCAGTTGCGGCGCCTGGCTTCGATGAATCGCGATGGACACGCGCAGTGGCTGGCACAGGCACTGGAGAGCGCGCGTGTCGCACACCCGATCGCGCAGTGGCTGAACCTGTTGTGGTATGACCCGAGCGTGAAGCCCAAGCCGCCGGACGATTTCGGCACGCTGCGGCATTTCGAGGATATGGGGATCGTCTCGGCGCGCTCGGGCTGGACCGGCGACGAATCCCTGGTGGTCTTCAAATGCGGTCCAGCACTGGGACATGCGGCGACGGATGCATTCGCGTACGATGCCGGGAGCGGTCACGTGCATCCAGACGCCAATCACTTTGTATTGTTCGGGGCGGGGGAGTGGCTGCTCCGCGACGATGGGTATGCGTGGAAGCAGACCGACCAGCACAACACGCTGACGGT